>JAAYGX010000137.1 GCA_012735585.1 Tissierella sp. | reverse complement strand
TTCAATGCTAGTGTAATTGGAAAAAACAATAGTTTCAATTTAAATCCCCCTCGTTATAGATTTATATCTATATATCATTATTATAGTATATGTTATATAGATATATAAAGATTATTTAAAATAAAAGGCCATAAACTTAAGGTTTCTTCCTTAAGGCTATGGCCTTATATCTTTATCTTCATGAATTACTTCATAACCTGAGTTTATTAGATTCTTTATTTTAATTTATCTCGTTACTCCACCTGTCTTATCTTACCAATAGCAAATTTATATCCTAAATTAACTATTAAATTATGTACTATATTTGTTTTGGATAGGGATAATCTTTTTATAATTGATTTTATAGAATAAAATTCTTTTCTAAACCACATATATCCATCAAATAATTCCTGTTGAGTCATATTTTTAGGTATAAATGCCACCCTTGTCTTTCCGTTGAAATAGGTCCAGTCACTGGATATCAATCTACCCTCATTTTTTAACTGATCATATAGTGGTGTTTTGGGTAATGGTGTCTATATACTTACAGTTGCACCATCTACACCTAAGCTATTACATTTTTCCAAAGTCATTTTAAATATGTCCTTTGTATCTGTATCAAAACCAAATATAATCCCGGCTTGAACAGAAACCCCATATCTATGGATTAGGTCTATTGTATTTCTATATTTACTTACATCATTGATCTTTTTATTGGCACTGATCAAACTCATTTCTGAAAAGGACTCCAGACCTATGAAAAAATATATACATCCTGAATCCTTACTTAATCTTAAAAGTTCTTCATCTTCACATCATTCCAATGTCACTTGAGCTGCCCATCTTTTATTAAGCTTTGATAATTCTTTCATCAATTTCTTTGCATATTCTATATCTCCAAAAAAATTATCATCCCAGAATACAAAATATTTGCTATCCATAGTTTTTATCTCTGCAATGACTTCTTCAATTGGACGAGTTCTAAATGAATCCGCATATATTTGTTTTAAATTACAGTAGCTACAGTGATAAGGGCATCCTCTCGTAGCAAAAACGGCCCCTTTTGTGAAATATCTTCCCTTTACAAGATCCCTCCTTGGAACGGGAATCCCTCTCAATGATGGTATACATTGGGTTTTATATTGTTCCTCTGCTCTATCCATATAAAAGTCTTCTAGAAACTTAGGCCATGTATCTTCCGCTTCTCCTATTATGATATGATCGCAGTAATTCTTAGCTTCCTCAGTCATCAATGTTGCATGGGGACCACCAAATACAACATTGCACCCTTTATTCCTAAACTTATCCGCTATTCTGTAACAATGGGAAGCATTGGATGTATTCACGGTTATTGCAATTAAATCAAAGTCATCTTCAAAGGGTATTTTTTGATTATATTCATCAATTAGCACAATAGAATACTTTGATTCATCTATAAATCCCGCTAGATAAGGCATGGTAATTTGAATAAAGTTATTCACCTGTTTTTTTCTAAATTTATTTATTTCCTTATTTTCTGGTGTTATTAATAGTATTAATTTTTTCACGACTTCCCCCTAACTATACTAGCCCGTAATTAGCACAATGAATATAGAATCATACTACAGCAGAACCGTTTCCTTGTTGTAAGAGAGCTCCTATTATAATAACATTTTGTAGACTTAAATGAAAATTAAGGACTTGAGGCCCTATGCATTTCATACTCTACTTTAATTTACCTACTGCATTTAACTCCATTATTTATCTATTCAAGATAAGTCCACAAAGTCCTTCTTTTTTCTTCTAAAAAAAGAGCTAAATTAGCTCTTTTTGAGAAGTTGAAACTTTGATTTTATATTGCATTAACAAAATGCTTGTGCAACTCTCCATTTAACTCAATACCAAAGTTTTTAAAGGTAGCATCTAATGCTTTTAAGGTAATATAAATTTTTTCTTCATAGCAATTTTCTCCCATATGTCCAATTCGAATAACCTTATTCTTTAAAAAATCAAAGGCTCCTGCTATTAAAATATTATATTCATTTAGCATATGATTGTAAATCTGAGAATATTCTACCCCATTTGGAACTAGTATGGTAGTCACAGTATTTGAGTGACCATCCATAGGATATAGTTCTAAACCATAGTCTAATATAGCCTTTCTAAATCCTTCTGCAATTCTCTTATGTCTATAAATAGAACTTTTATCTTTAAGAATCCTATCTACAGCACAATCCAATCCATATATATAGCTTATAGGTTGAGTATATGGAAACCATTTCTCTTCATACCAATTTTTCCATATAGCTAAATTAGAGTAAAATGATCTAATGGGTGTATTTCTATCAATCATAATATCCCATGCACTTTGACTTATACTAACAAAACAAAGTCCTGGTGGTGCGGATATACACTTTTGACTTCCCCCAATCACCAAGTCCATTTGCCATTGATCTACCTCTATTGGTTCTCCTCCAATGGCTGAAACAGAGTCAACTATTGAAATTATTCCATATTTTTTTAGTAAAGGGCATATCTCATCTACTGGATTAGTGATACCTGATGGGGTTTCACAATGTACAAGTGTGGCTAATTTAAAGTTATTATCATTTTCTAAGAAGCTTTTTAGTTCTCCTGCATCTATGGCCTTTCTATAATCCCCTTTAAAATATACAACCTCAGCACCGTACATCTCACAAAAATCTCCAAATCCCTTTCCAAAGATCCCGTTATCTATACAAAGGACTCTATCTCCTGGCTCTATTAAAGAAGCACAGGCGGCCTCTAAACCCAATATACCTTCTCCATTTAATATAAGTACATCATTATCAGTGTTTAACAATTTTTTCAACTTACAAGAAATCTCTTTATAATATTCATAAAAAGTTAAATCCAAATCTGGATTGGTTATGTCCTGAGCCATTGCTATTCGTACATCTTCATGAACCTCAGTTGGTCCTGGAGTCATAATCAATGGTTTATTCAAAATAATCCCTCCTAATATGCGTAAGTGTACCGCTACTCTCTCGATACTGTATCGGTATTACCTTCATAATACCACTACACTTTTATTGTGTCAATATTTACCATCAATTAATCTATGTCCTAAACAATCATGTTTTAGGTTTAAAATCTACTTTTGTTTTTCCCTTGTAATGGAGATTTAAGAGTTGAACTGATATCAGAATTCCATATTCTACTTTAGGATATACTAAATAATAGAATTTGTGTAAATTTAAAATAGCATGATACAACCGACTCGTTTTATATTTAACAAGTATGTTTGATATTTAACAATAATAGTAGTATAATGATAATTAAATTAATACAATGGAGAGTGATTGAAATGACAAATATATTGATTTCACCTGGAAAGTACATTCAAGGAAAAGGTGAATTAAAGAGAATTAAAGAACGTATCAACCATCTAGGGGATTCCTTCTTTATCATCATCAGTGATTCAGGTTACAAACGATTTGGCGAAATCATAAAGAGTAGTTTTGGGGAAAGTGACCATATTCATTTTGTAGAATTCAATGGCGAATGTTCCAAGGTTGAAGTTCAACGCCTTAGAGAGATATTGAAAAAAAAAGGTGCAAATGTGGTTGTGGGAATCGGCGGTGGAAAGATTCATGACACTGCAAAGGCTATCGCATATTATGAGAAATTACCAGTTGTTATTGTTCCTACCATTGCCAGTACAGACGCCCCTACCAGCGCTCTCTCTGTCCTCTATACAGAAGATGGTTCCTTTGATGAATATCTTCTACTACCTAAAAATCCAGATATCGTACTATTGGATATTGACGTAGTTGCCAATGCACCAGCAAGATTACTTGTTGCAGGTATGGGAGATGCTCTAGCTACAAAGTTTGAAGCACGAGCTGCTGCAAAATCCGGAGCTAAGACAATGGCGGGAGAATATCCTACAGCCGCTGCTCAAGCTTTGGCTAACTTATGCTATGAGACATTATTGGATGAAGGACTAAAGGCTAAACTTGCTGTAGAGAGAAAAGTTGCCACGAAATCAGTTGAAAGTGTTATCGAAGCAAATACCTTGTTAAGTGGTATTGGATTTGAAAGTGGTGGATTGGCTGCAGCCCATGCAATTCACAATGGATTGACTGTTATTGAAGAGACCCATGATCTATATCATGGAGAAAAGGTAGCTTTCGGTGTATTAGTTCAACTGGTATTGGAGAATGCACCTTTAGAAGAAATCGAAGAAGTCCTATTATTCTGTAATGAAGTAGGTCTGCCAACCACATTAAAAGACTTAAATATCACAGAAGTATCTGAAGAAAAACTAATGGAAGTAGCAAAATTGAGTTGCGCAGAAGGTGAAACCATCCATAACTCAGTATATGAAATAACTCCTGAAGATGTCTATGCTGCTATACTTGCTACCGATGCCCTTGGAGAGAACTTTAAAAAAGCATATTGATTATATAAAAGCTCCCTTTGGTATTTATCTTTTAGATTGATACCAAAGGGGGCTTTTTATTCTTATTAACTTTATCCAGTAGCCAATTAAATTAGCTGGTTTTTTAACTTGGTGTGACAGCGAGAACCGCCCCCGTCGTAGTAGTAAATTATATTAATTGATCTAGTTCGTCTACTTATTCCTTAAATAGTTTCATAGCGTTTCTTACTGGTTCTTCTGTTGTCATGTCTACTCCGGCTTTTTTCAGGACATTGATTGGATAGTCTGAGCTGCCGCTTTTTAGGAAGTCTATATATTTTTCTACTGCTGGTTCTCCTTCTTCCAGTATTTTCTTTGATAATGCTACTGCTGCTGAGAATCCTGTTGCGTATTGGAATACATAGAAGTTATAGTAGAAATGAGGTATTCTTGCCCATTCTATTGCTATTTCATCATCTATAACTACATTTGGTCCATAGTATAATTCATTTAATTCTTTATATTTATTACTTAGATATTCTGCTGTTAATGCTCCACCATTTTCCAGATGCTCATTGATGATCATTTCAAATTCCGCAAACATTGTCTGTCTAAACACTGTCCCTCTGAAGCTTTCTAGATAGTGGTTTAGTAGATATATCTTTTCATTTTTATCCTTTACATTTTTTAGCATGTGGTCCAAAAGTAGGGATTCGTTTGCTGTTGATGCTACTTCTGCTACAAATATACTATAGTTGCCATAAACTAAAGGTTGGTTCTTTCTTGTAAAGTAGCTGTGTATTGAGTGTCCCATCTCATGGGCTATTGTAAATACATTGTCTAGTGTTGGATGGTAGTTCAGTAAAATATAAGGTTTTGAATCATAGGTTCCACCAGAATAGGCTCCCGATCTCTTTCCTTTGTTTTCATATACATCAATCCACCTGGATGTAAATCCTTCATTCACCACATCTAAATACTCTTTTCCAAGAGGCTCAAGACCTTTCTTAATCAATTCAAGCCCTTTCTCATATGGTATATCAAAGTCAACATCTTTAACCATTGGAGTATAGATATCATACATATGAAGTTCATCTACTCCTAGTGCTCTTTTTCTTATTTCCATATATTTGTACATAGTATCTAGATTTTCGTGAACAGATTTGATTAAATTATCATATACAGTCAATGGAATGTTATTTCTATCCAGGCTTGCTTCTCTTGTATTTTTATAATTTCTTATATTTGCATTAAATATATTTTTCTTTAAATCTCCATCTAATGTTGCCGCAAATGTATTTTTTAAACCTTCGTATACGCCATAAAAATTTTCAAATGCATTTTTTCTTACCGTCCTATTCTTAGACTCCATAAATGGTATAAAATTGCCATTTGTAAGTTCTACATCATTTCCATCTTCATCCTTAATTTTGGGGAACTTTATATCTGCATTACTCAACATGGAAAATATTTTGGATGGTGCTGATGCTACTTCTCCATTTTGTGCAAGTATGGACTCTTCTCTTGCTGTTAATACATGGTCCTTTTTCCTTAATATATTATCAAAGTATTGTGTATATAGTTTTAGTTCTGGTTTTTCTTCCATATATCTATGAATAGTTTCTTCATCAAGTGTTAATAGTTCAGGTTCAAAGAATGATGTATTGGAGCTAAATTGAACATAAAGAGTTCTTGCCCTAGCTGATAAAGATTGAGAATCCCCTAATCTAGTGTCTTCGTCTAATTTTAGGCTTGTATATGTGTATACATTCATCATACTTCTAGAAACAGCTTCTAAATCTCTTAAAGCTTCTAATAGACTATCGCTGTTTTTTGTAAACTCACCTTTATGCTTAGGAAATTCTTCTGCTAATTTGCCTACATTTTCGAACTCATTTTCCCATGCTTCAACACTTTCAAATAGGGATTCTAGATCCCATGTGTACTCCTTTGGAGTATCTTTCCTTTCTCGTGTTTCTTTTGCCATAATCAATTCCTCCCTAAAAATCTATATTATTTAAACCATGAATAAATAAATCCCTTGCTATGGGTGCCGCTCCTTGACCACCAGATGTTCCTGCTTCTTCTAATATTACTGCTACTGCTAATCGTGGATCATTTGCTGGTGCAAATCCTACAAACCAACTGTGGGAATTTCCTGAAGGATTTTCAGCTGTTCCAGTCTTACCTGCTACTGTTACATTTCTTATACTGGCATTCGTACCTGTACCTGATGCAACTGCATCTACCATCATATCTTTGATTTCATTTGCTACTGTAGGACCAGTTACTGTGGATATTACATCTGTGGTGATCGCCCTTGTGATTTTGCCATCTTTATTGATGATCTCTTTAACAAGAATTGGCTTAACCATTTCTCCATTGTTAGCTATAGCCGATGCCATCATGGCCATATTTAATGGTGTAGCTACTACTTTTCCTTGTCCTATAGCTGATGCAGCTAATTCTGTATCTCCTATATTCCCTTTATATGGGAAGCTGGATTCTTTTACTGGTAAATCAAAATTAATCTTTTGATTAATCATAAACCGGTCTGCTACACTACCAAGTCTTTCTTTACCAATTTCTAATGATTTCTCACCAAAGTAAGTGTTACAAGACTTAATAAATGCTCCATGTAAATCTAATTTACCATGAGCGATTTCATTATAATCTTTAAGTATATACCCATCTATATTGGTAGACCCTTCACATACATACTCTAAATCTATATCTAATGATTCTATAGCGCTTAGAGTGGTTATGATCTTAAATATTGAACCTGGTGTATATAATCCTTGGGTTGCTCTATTTAAAAATGGACTATCCGGACTTTCCGTTATCTCTTTCCAATTATCATTTAAATTTGATGTATTGAAATCAGGTAAACTTACCATGGCATAGACTTCACCATTCTTTGGATTCATAAGTACAATGGAGCCTTTTCTGCCATTTAGTAGATTTCTAGCTTTTTCCTGAGTCCCATGATCTATTGTAAGTCTTAAATCATTCCCTACTGAAGTTGGTAATACTAGGTTCTTTAATTCATTTATAGCCGCATTTTCATTTATATCTAATAGAACATTATTATATTCTAATTCCAATCCAGATTTACCATATTCTCTATAAGAATAGCCGATTACATGGCTATATAGATTTCCATATTTATAATACCTAGTATTTGTACCTTCATTTTTTTCACTATATGCTAATACATTTCCATTTCGATCCATTATAGAACCACGAAGAACATTTTCTTCATTGATCCACAATCTTTTATTATAAGAATTGTTCTTTACTGATTCAGCTTTAAATACTTGAAAAAAGCTTAAATATGCTACCAAACCAACAAATAATATACAAAAACCTACTAAAATAAAAATAATACGTCTATTTTCTTTATTCATGATCCATCCTCCACTCCGCGTCCTCAGATGCCACTTGAAGTATGCCTAATGCTATAAAGCTAGATAGTATTGAAGTACCACCATAGGCCACAAATGGCAAGGTAATCCCAGTTAGCGGGATTACCTTAAGTACTCCACCAAGTATTATAAAGGATTGGATCCCAAACAATGCACTGATTCCCAATGCTAATATTTTATAAAAATTGTTCGTTTGTCCTATTCCAATTTTGAAGCCTCTATATACCAATAGTAAAAATAGCATAATAATACCGATTCCTGTAAATATACCTAGTTCTTCACATATTGCAGCAAAGATAAAATCATTATAAGCTAAAGGTATAAAGTGTGGATATCCGAGTCCCAAGCCTTTTCCAAAGAACCCTCCTTCTGCTATGGCAAATAGTGATTGAGTTATTTGATATCCTTTATCATCAATATATCTCCATGGGTCTATCCAAGTATGTACCCTTACTCGAACATGGGCAAAGGCATAGTAGGCAATGATTCCTCCTACGACTATTAAACCAATATTAATTAATACTAACTTTCTATTTTCTTCGTATATAAACTGTAGCACTAAAAATATTCCATAAAAAATCACAGCCATACCCAAGTCTCTTTGCATGAATAATAGTCCAATAAAGGAATATACAATCCCCATTAAAATATATGGTGAATATTTTATTTCTTTGAACTTTTCATATTGGGAATAATAGCATGCTACAATAAATATTAGAATTAACTTTGTAATCTCAGCAGGCTGAAGACTAAATCCCCCGATTCTTATCCAGTTAATTGCTCCATAAGTTCTTGTACCTAAAATAAATGTTATTAAAAATAGAAAATAGGCTCCTACAATATACAAGTATATGAGCTTATCTAATCCTTTTATATATTTTACGGCGAAATAGCTTAAGTAAAAGAATAATATTCCTATAGATAACCACATTAATTGCCTAATTCCAGCTTCTGGGTCAATTCTATATATCATGATAATTCCTATTGACATAAGCATAGTAGCTATTAAAAATATATAGTTGTCACCTTTTGATATTTTAATCAACATATAATTTGATATATATACTAATAAAACCAAACCAATCCCTGTGGCTAAAATATATCTGTCTAAATTATCCTTTTGATAAACAAATAATAAGGATAATGCAAGGATTTCATATAAGAATAACAATATTCTAGGTGTCCTGCCACTTAATTTAGTACTGATCATATTTATCACTATCCTTTATTTACAAATAAAAACTCGATGTTTCCAACTTTAATGATATCTCCGTTTTTTAAACCTACAGCATCTCCAATAAGTTCTCCATTTAAATATGTACCATTGGCACTACTTAAATCCTCTAGAAAATAGCTTTCTTCATCTTCTATAATTTGAAAATGATTCTTCGATACATAAGGATCCTTGATGACAATATCATTGTCCCCTCTTCTTCCCAAAGATAACTCTTCATCTATACTGTAATGCTCGTTTATCTTAAACGGCAAAGAATCTTTACGATTAATTAATTTTAAATAGGCATAATCACCTGAACCCACAAAATCCATTCCTTTAATATCTAGATATATCAATCTAATAATACTAAAGATAAACATGTAGATTATAATTATAAATATATACTTAAATAATAGGGATAATATATTAAACATTCTTCTTCCTCCAAAGTTTACTATGATTAGATATTATCATAATCAGCTAATAAAGTGAATTATTTTATGAGAAGTATTTCAATCTAGGCTGATATTTGGTATTATTAGACTAGAGAGATTGGGAGGTGTCAGGTTTGAAAAGATTAACACGTTCAAGAAGCAACAAGGTTTTTTCAGGTGTCTTTGCTGGATTAGGTGAGTATTTTGGTATTGATTCGACTATATTAAGAATAATATACGTTATCGTAGCTTTTACTAATCCCTTTTATGCTCTAATAGTCTATGGTATCGCTGCTATTATCATACCTGAAGACGATGGTGTTATTTATGAAGGCTCTAATTACAACCATCAATCAAAGGATAATAGTGCCATGTTTATTGGTGTTGGACTTATTGTTCTTGGTGCCGTATTATTAGCCAGAATGTATTTACCACCCTTTCATATAATATTCCCTAATTTTAGGAATCTTATAAGGAGTATCAGGGATCTTTGGCCAGTTTTATTAATTCTATTAGGAGTTTTTGTTATATTTAATCAAAAGAAAAATCATTAAATGAGGTAATAATGAATATAAATTTTAACTACGAAAGACAAAAAATTGAATATACATCAGGATATATCTTTAAAGGTAACAATTATAGATGCTCATTTATAAAGTATAAATCCTTATATAAAAATCCTGCTCCTGGTACAGAAATGGTGGAGCTATATAATTACCAGCCTAAGGGTGAGGTAAGAGCTTCAACGATGATACTACATGGTTTAGGAAGTAGTAATATTAAATTTTTACTGTGGCTCGGACCTCATCTTGCATCAGCTGGAGTGAATACCAGTATTTTAATTCTTCCGGGAAACTATACTAGGGTAGAAGATAAATCCGTCAGCGGTCGTTCTTATCTTTATCCAGATGTTTCACTTATGTATCAATTTTGGGAACATGCTGTAGTAGATGTTTTGACTACTATTGATTTGTTAGAGGACGAAAATCTATGGAAAGAAAACAGCCTTTTAATGGGATATTGTTTGGGTGGTATGATTAGCACTATTGTTTCAGCTTTAGATCATAGGATTGCCCATACACTATTTATGACCACTGGAGGTAATATTCCTAAGATCATGCATCAATCCCCTGCCACTTCTTTTGTAAGAAGGTTATTTGCTAAAAAAGATTTTAAGGCTGATGGATTGGAAAATAAAGAATTACTCTATAAAGAATACGGGGAGCAATTTCCATTAGTTAATACTATGGAATTGGATGAACTATTAAATAGTGATGGAATCCATCCACTTTTTAAAATAGATCCATTATCATATGCTCACTTTATAGATAAGAAAAAGGTAACTTTTATAGACGCATTCTTCGATAGTACCCTACCTATAGAATCTAGAGGTGATTTATATAAGTTGATGGAAGGTGCCAAAAGAAGAATACTACCTATTTCACATATAAACTGGTTACCTTTTTCTTATTTTACGGCTAAATATATGCTCCATAAGTTGGAGATCAATGATAAGGTTGCAAAGAGGGCATTAAGAAAAAAAGAAAAAATACAGAACCCACTACAAAAATAGAAGGTGGATTTTATGGATAAGTTAAAAGACAAATTAAGAGGCTCTTTTTTTATAGTGAATAAAATATACCTTTTTATTATATTCCTATTTTTAACTGTTTCAGATATTACCTTAGGATTTGTCTATTTTTTAATTTCCATTTTCATTTTTATTTGGAAGACCCTTACTTATAAGGTTCCAATGGACGTGAATTGTGAAATTGATGTTGAGACTTTCACCTATAAAGAAACTGAAGAAAAGGACTTAAAGCTGGATCTGTATTATCCACCAAATAAAACAATAAATAAATACCCCTTAATTTACTTTTGTCATGGCGGTGGATGGATATCAGGATTTAGAAATCAACCTAATAATGTTTCTTGGTGCAAATACCTTGCTTCTAAGGGATTTATCGTATCTAGTATAGATTACAGATACGGTTTTAAAAATGATATGGACGATATACTAAGTGATTATACCGAAGGACTTGAGTATTTAAAAAAACGAAGTGATGAACTTGGTATTGATAAGGATAATGTTGTATTGATCGGATTATCTGCAGGTGGTCACTTATCCCTACTATACGCATCATATCATTCTTTTCATAAGAATAATGATAAAATCCAAGGAATTAAAGCTGTTGTAGCCTACTACTCTCCTTCCAATCTAAAGGATATATTTGATTCAGATAATAAATCTTTATTTGCAAGGTTTGGCACTGCTGCGACTTTAAATGGACGCCCTGCTGATATTGGGGAGATCTATGATTACTATTCACCTATTCATTGGATTAGTGAAATGATGTTGCCTACCTTATTGGTACATGGCAAATTAGACGATGTTGTGCCTTTTGTCTCTACTGTAGAGTTAGTAAAAAGACTTAAAAACTTTAATGTCCCATGCGAATTCTATGTCCATAAAAATGCTGGACATTCATTTGACACAAGGCTAAAAGATTTAACTACTATAAATATCTTAGAAAAAACTTTAAGATATCTTAGAAAATCAGTAACAGGAGATAACAAATGAAAATAACAGATATAACACCTCAAAAGCGAAATGAGAGGGAAAATATATATATTAATGATAAATTCGCTTTTGGTTTAAGTACAGAGTTAAGATACAAATATGATTTATATATAGGTAAGGAAATAACGGATGATTTTATTAATGATGTTTTAAAGGCTGAGGAACAAAATAAGGTCTTAAATCATGCATTTAATATATTGTCTTATGGGCAAAATTCTAAAAAAGATGTTTATACTAAGCTCATAAGAAAAGGCTATGAAGAGGAATTTGTTCTTAAAGCCATAGAATATTGTGAAGAAAGAAATTATATTAATGACAAATTATATGCAGAAAGTTTCATTAAAGATAAGACAAATATAAATAAATATGGCTCCAATAGGATTCGTTATGATTTAATTTCAAAAGGTGTATCTAAAGACATCATTGATGAAGTATTAGATTTGGATCATGATGAAGAATATGAAAGGGCTCTTGAATTAGCTAATAAAAGAATTAAATCATATAGAAATGATGATAATGCTGCTATCTATAGAAAACTTGGAGGTTATCTCCAGAGAAGAGGCTATACCTATGATATAGTATCGAAAGTATTAAGACAAGTTTTAAATGATTTAGAATAAGGTGATTAATTTGTTTTATGTATATATATTGAAATGTAGCGATAATTCATTATATACAGGATACACTGTTGATTTAGAAAAAAGACTGATTACACATAATAAAGGTAAAGCCTCTAAGTATACTCGAGGTAGATTACCTGTTGAACTTATATATTATGAAGAACTGCCTACAAAAAGCGATGCTTTAAAAAGGGAATACGAGATTAAACAGATGAAAAGACCTAAAAAACTAAAGATGATAAAGCTGGGGTGATGTAATGAGTATATTCTTGGAGAAGGCCTCTGAAAATCCTATTGTAGCATCAATCAATGATTTAGATGAATTAGATGTTGCATTGAACTCTCCTTGTGAAATTGTTTCGTTATTAACTGGGAATATTTTCAACCTAAGGGAAATATCAAATAAGGTTCACAAAAGTAATAAGATACTTTTGATTTATGTGGACGAAATTGATGGATTCTCTAAGGATACTTGGGGTTTGGAGTATATTGTAAAAAATATTCCTCTTGATGGAATTATAACATCTAAGGAAAACTTGGTAAAACTAAGTAAGGACATGGGTGTATTTACAATTAGAAGAATGTTTATACCTGATACTAAAGCATTGGATGATGCATTAAATTCTATAAAAAAGAATAGACCTCATGCTCTTGAAGTTCTCCCTGGCATTATGCCAAAGGTAATTAAGAAAATAGTTGAACATACTAAAATTCCTTTGATTGCAGGTGGATTGATATCTGACTTTGAGGATGTTAAATCAAGTTTAAGTTCAGGTGCCATTGGTATTTCTACAAGTAACAAAGATATTTGGTATACGAAATATTAAAATGCGAAATTGGGATCCGGTCCCAATTTCGCATTTCTACTCTTCTATATTCTTTTTATTTTCTTTCTTTTTCTTTACCTTCTTTGGTTTATTAAATACTCCTAATATTAGTCCAAATAGTAAAGTTGCAAGTCCTCCTGCTATTCCCGTTACAAAACCTACCAAACTATTATCTTCAAGAAAACTATTAGATGATATATCTATTTGGGTCAAACTATATAAGCCAAATAATAGTAATGCCAATCCAGGTATATACTTAATCCATCGTTGCCCTCTAAAGAATCTATGACATATATATGTCACTACAATGGCTCCAAGAAATACAAATGCTAACAACTTGCCATATTCCATATATCCAAATATCTCTTCTAGTCTTAAAGAATTTAATAGTTCTTTCATATTATGACCCCTTTTAATTTAGTATAATTTACTCAATTATTTGTCCACCTTGATTCATCATTTCATTTTCCCAGATATCGGGATATCTTCCTAATGCCCATTCTGACATAATTATCGACGCATTGTTAGGAATTTCCACTGTAGCAATTGGATCTAAACTTGTGATATCACCATTATCTATAGGATATATCTGTATCTGAGAATTAGTTACTACAATTATAATTTCTTCATTTGGTGATGAAAATACATCTACAGCTCCGGGGAATTGAGTACTAACTATATCCCACGGTATGCCTAATTCATCATAAGAAACCATTGACTGAGGTGGTATTGCTTTTATATTAAAATCTTTATGCAACTCTTCTTCATTTTGTCTATAGTTTACTCTTCCTTTAAGGATCCAATAACCATTCTTTCTTACTAATCCAACATTAGACTCACTTAGAACAACATTTTCTCCTAATGATTGGATGTTTTGAGAACCTTCGTTAAATAATAAATCTCCATCTCCTATAATATCTGATAGTTTTATAGGTTTTTCTTCTTCTATATTGTCTAAAGCATAAATCTCTAATGTCTTTTTGTTTTTATTATCTACCTCTGTTTTTTCTATGGATATATAGTCATTTCCAATAAACAATATATCCTTCAAAATTGTTGGTTTTTCAACTGCTAATGTCGCTGGCTCATTCCTCAATCTGCTAATTGATATTTCAAGCTCTTTTGCCACATCTTCTAGGTCAGATCGTGGGAATTGAGGCATAGCAACTACCTTGTCGCTTATTGAGGAAGTTTTATCCTCCCTATCTACCCCTACAATCCAAAATCCATTTTTCCTTGGAACCAATAATTTGTCTAATTCATATTTGGTAATATTTCTATTTTCGCTTCTAATCCAAATAGTTTTGTACTGCCAGTCTGGTATTTCATTTACTTCATCATAAGTAGGAATTTTAATTCCTAATAATATTCCTGAATCTAAATCTTTTACCTCTATGGTATCCAAGGTACTCATCATATTTCTTTCAATATTTATATATCGATTAACTTCCTCTAAACTTACTTCATCGACTACTTTACTCATCTTATAGAAAGAATTATCTATAATAATAAATAGACTGTCTTGATTATACCTTACAAACTCATAAAATACTTGATTCTTCTTTAAGGCTGTAATTACTTGGATCGTCTCACTATCAATATTAAGTGTACTAGGTTTTATTTTGTATTTATATAGCAAGTAATCATTGGTGTTTACATTTTTTAATTTAAATGTTGGATGATCTGCATGGTCATCCCCTACTACCATTGCCTCTCTATTGAACAATACTTCCCTACCTATGTAGGTATCAACTTGTTCTTCAACTAGGCTATCATCAACGACCTCAGCTTCTTCTGACACCTTAATTTTTTCTTCTATAATCCATTTACCTTGAATTGGACTTGTATTATTATTTGGTGATGTTATTTTCTCTTGGATGTTACTATCTGCTATTGTACAAGCCGATAGTAATATTAAAGGTACTAACATAATTAAAACTAAAATTAATTTTCTCATGATTCTTCCTCCTTAATAGGTAGGATAACTTTTACAGCTGTTCCTCTATCTACTTCTGATTCTATTTCTAAGCTTCCATTACTCAGTGTAACTATTTCTTCACAAATAGATAGTCCTATACCACTGTGGGATTTACTGTGTTTTCCTTTATAAAACTTCTCCTTCACATGTGGCAAATCTTCTGGTGGTATTCCTATTCCTGTATCCTTGACAACCAGCACTAAATTATTATCTTGATTATAAGCATCGAGGGATACATCTCCGCCAGCTGGTGTAAATTTCACGGCATTTTCCAGGAGATTGATAAGTAATTGTTTTATCCTATTTTCATCACCTAAAAAGAACTGTACGTCTTCACTTATATTTATACTCATATCTATTTTATTATCCTTCGCTCTAGGCATATATTGTTTTTCTATCATTTTCAATGTGTCTCTAATTGAAAACATGGATTTTTCCAATGTAACTCTTCCTGATATAAACTTGGAAAAGTCTAACAGTTCTTCAACCATCTTAGATAGTCTATCACTTTCCGTTTCAATAATCTCCAATCCATCATGGAGTAACTCAGAATCTATGGAGTCATCTCCTTGAAGTGTTATGGCCCATCCTTTTATAGATGTTAGTGGTGTTCTAAGCTCATGAGATACTGAGGAGATAAAGTCATTTTTTATCTGTTCCTTCTTCAACAATTCCTCCGCCATAAAGTTAAGGGTATTGGATAATTGGCCTATTTCGTCATCGATTTTGACCTCACCTCGTACTCTTAATTGACCATCTGCCATCTTTTGAGCAACTTTTGTTACCTCTAAAAGTGGTTTGACTATGGAATTTGCCAAAAATAGACTTACTACACCTGATATGGTAATTACTATGATACCTATTAGTATCAATAATACTGTTATTCTATTTACCGTATTATTGGTTTCTTCAAGGGAGGTAATAAATCTAATGATCCCAATTGGTTCCTCATGATTTCTTAAGGGTAAAGATACTGCCATTACTGGACTATCATCATAGGCAACATTACCAATCCATACACCTTTTTCCATATTTTTAGCTCTTATAACATCCATTGTATTAATTGGACCTTCATGGACTACCCCCAAAGAATCCATTAGCAAATCACCCTCTAATGAGAGTAGCTGCACTTGGGCTGTAGTGTATCGCCAAAATAAGTCTATGTCTCCCATTATTATATCATTTATAGTAAATGTGGAAAAATATTTAGAATAAAAATCTGTAGAGTATTCTATTTGGCTTGTTAGAATGTCCTCTACATTTTTATAATAGTAATTTCTTATTGAATTGGAAAGAACAATTTGTAATATTAGTACAGTTATTACAATGACTAGCATAAAGTTTATAACTAGTCTACTCTTAATGCTTTTCTTCATATTGATCTCCTAGTCCTGTGTTTTCCATCTATAGCCTAGACCCCATACAGTTTCAATATATTCTGGCTTACTTGGATCATTTTCAACCTTAGATCTTAGTCTTCTTATGTTCACATCAACGATCTTTGAATCACCTACAAAATCATATCCCCATATTAAATTCAGAATTTCATCACGTTTAAATGCTTTTCCTGGATTCTCCATAAATAGCTTTATTATAGAGTATTCTGTTGGTGTTACATCCATTTCTATATTGTCTTTATAGAATTTCCTAGAATATTTATCAATTTTAAATGGTCTCATTTCCAATATGGATTCTTGGGCGTCTTCGTTTCTACTTTCCATTCTTCGTTCTAGTGATTTTACCCTAAGAACTAATTCTGTTGGATTAAATGGTTTTGTCATGTAGTCATCTGTCCCATATTCAAGGCCCATGATCTTATCTATATCTTGACTCTTGGCTGTTAACATAATGATACCTAAGTTTGGATACTCTTCTCTTAGGATTTTACATACTTGGAACCCATCGATTCCAGGGAGCATCACATCTAATACTACGATATCTATATCTTCTTTCCTTGCGATTTCTACGCCTTTTTCACCGGTTTCAGCTTCGCTAACGTGAAAGTCCGATCTTTCAAGATTGATCTTTACAAATTTTCTAATGGAATCTTCATCTTCTACTATTAAAACTTTACTTGCCATTATCTCACATCCTAATTATTATTCTCTTCTAAGACTCTAAAATAAAATCCATTTGAAATCAAATAATCTATGTTTTCCCTTAATGTTTCCAGTGTTCCAACTTTGGAATCTAAATCATGCATTAATATGATAGCATTTTTCTTATTTTTAGTGGTTTCTTTTAATCTTCTTGTTAAATAGCTATTCTTCAGATTTAGGCCTTCTGCATCTCCATTCAACGCATTCCAATCATAGATTGAGTAACCTGCATCTTTAGCTGCTTTAACCATTGGATTCTTATGTTTGCCAAAAGATCCCCCTGGTAGTCTTAAAATTCTAGTTTCAAATTCTTCACCTAGTACTACCATCAAAGCTTTATCTGCCCTATAGATATCATTCATAAAGTTCTTTGAGTTTCAATATATATACTTATAGTCGTGAGATTAGCTATGATTTCCTATTTAATGACCCTCATCCCAGATTCGCTTAAGCATGTGTGGATATTTATCAACCATGGACCCTACCACAAAGAATATGGC
>JAAYGX010000205.1 GCA_012735585.1 Tissierella sp. | reverse complement strand
GTGTAAGGTGGTAGGCAATATAATTCCGCAAAGCCTCGAAAGGCAATGACGGGAAGCAGTAGGCGAGACGACGGGCCAAGAGAGCCGGCGGTGGGTGCGAAGCCGGTGCCCGAACGACGCTGAACTCGTCCCTGAGCTGCCGGCCCAAAGTCTGGTCCCGGGGCGCGCCGCCGGCGGGCGGCGCCGGGCGGAGCGCGAGGAGCCGAACAGGGCGCTCCGGACGGGACGAGGCATTAAGCCGTGCCGGGAGACAGCTGCCACGGGCAGCGCACCCGTTATCAAGCAAGGCTCGTTTCACGACGCGCCGCGAGCGAGGCCGCGCAGCATGAGCGAAGGCCGCGCCCCGCAGGCGCACGCCGGGTACCCTCGGCAGGTGCACCGGACCGTCGGACGAGCCGTCGAGGCCGGCGCCGCGAGGCGCCGGTGAATCAGGGTGGTACCGCGAAAGGATGTCCCTTCGCCCCTGGGCCAGGTGGTCCAGGCGCGAAGGGTCTTTTGTTTTCAGGACGGGGGGATGGCGGTGTCTGCAGTAGATTTCGGAGCCGCGGCGGCCAAGCGCAAAGCCGAACAGCCGGCGCAGGCGCCCGCCAGGCGGCGGGAGCCGCGGCGCATGCTGGGCGCGCAGGCGCTGGTGGAGGCCCTCAAGGCCGAGGGCGTCGAGTACATTTTCGGGCACCCCGGCGGGGCGGTGCTGCACCTTTACGACGCGCTGTACGATTCGGGGCTCAAGACCGTGCTGTGCCGGCACGAGCAGGGCGCGGCCCATATGGCCGACGGCTACGCCCGCGCCACGGGCCGCCCGGGCGTCTGCCTGGCCACGTCCGGCCCCGGCGCGACCAACCTGGTCACGGGCCTGGCCACGGCCTTCATGGATTCCATCCCGGTGGTGGCCATTACCGGCAACGTGCCGCGGGCCCTCATCGGCCGCGACGCGTTCCAGGAAGCCGACATCACGGGCAGCACCCTGCCCGTCACCAAGCACAACTTCCTGGTGCGCAGCGCCCGGGAGCTGCCCCGCGTCATCCGGGCCGCGTTCCACATCGCGACCACGGGCCGTCCCGGCCCCGTGCTGGTGGACATTCCGAAGGACGTGGGCGTCGAGGAACTGGACTTCGACTACCCCGAAACCGTGGATCTGCCCGGCTACAAGCCCACCTACAAAGGCCACATCCGGCAGATCATGGCCGCGGCCAAGGCCATCGCCGAGGCCCGGCGGCCGCTGCTCTACGTGGGCGGCGGCGCCATCGCCTCCGGCGCCCACGAAGAGGTGCGGGCCAGCGCGGAAAAGTGCGACTTGCCCGTGGCCATGACCCTCATGGGCCTGGGCGCTTTCCCGGGCAACCACCCGCAGTCCCTGGGCATGCTGGGCATGCACGGCACCGCGTACGCCAACTACGCCATCCAGAACTGCGACGTGCTCATCGCCGTGGGCGCCCGCTTCGACGATCGGGTGACGGGCGCGCTGGACACGTTCGCCCCGCGGGTGGAGCAAATCATCCACATCGACATCGACCCCGCGGAGATCGGCAAGAACGTCATCGCGCACGTGCCCATCGTGGGCGACTGCCGCACCGTCCTGTCCGCGCTCATCGAGAAGGTGCCGGAGAAAAAGCACCCCGAGTGGTGGGCGCAGATCGACGAGTGGCGCCGGGAGTACCCGCTGCAGTACCGGCCCGGCGACACCGAAGTCAAGCCTCAGGCCGTGTGCGAAGCCATCTACGAGGTGACCGGCGGCGAAGCCATCGTGGCCACCGACGTGGGCCAGCACCAGATGTGGGCGGCCCAGTATTACAAAGTCCACGGCCCGCGGCAGTTCGTCACGTCCGGCGGTCTGGGCACCATGGGCTTCGGCCTGCCGGCCGGCATCGGCGCCAAGCTGGCCCGCCCGGACAAGGAAGTGTTCGTTGTTTCCGGCGACGGCAGCTTCCAGATGAACATCCAGGAGCTGGCCACCGCGGCCGAGCACAACGTGGCCGTCAAAGTGGCCGTGCTGAACAACGGCTACCTGGGCATGGTGCGGCAGTGGCAGGAGTTTTTCTACCAGCGGCGCTACTCGGACAGCCGCATGTGGTCGCCGGATTTCGTCACCATCGCCCAAGGCTACGGCATCAAGGCCATGCGGGTGACCGAGCCCGGCGATGTGCGGGCGGCCCTGGAGGAGGCCCGGGCCCACGAC
>JAAYGX010000210.1 GCA_012735585.1 Tissierella sp. | reverse complement strand
GCCAAGTGATGCCCGTAATCAGAATCCACGACGTCAGGCACCAGACGCAGTAGGCGCCGATGACGAAGGCCTCCAGGCCCGTCAAGTAGAGGGAGAACAGCGTCCCTGCCAAAGCCAGGGCGAACCCGTAATTGGCCAGGCCGGAATCGGGCCGGCGCCATACCACCAGCAGCACGCCCGCCAGCGCCAGGTACATGAGCATGCCCAGCAGCGCGACGGGAACGCCCATAACCTCCGAAAACACGCTGGCGTTGACGGTGACGCAGTCGCCCAGCGGCCCGCAGATGAGCTCGGTGCCGCCCACCTTGGCCTGCCACAAATACGCGGACAACCCCGCGCCGCCCAGGCTCAGCCCCGCCAGGGGCAGCGGCCACCGGGCCTCGCCGGCCCGGTCCGCGGCGGCCTCCGCGTCCGAAGCCGCGGCACGCCGCCCGGCGCCGCCGCCCGCGTCGCCCTCGGGTTTCTCGGTCCTTCGTTCAGCGGCCGGCAGCCGCCAAGGCTTGCTCAACGACACGGAACATGTCCTCCCAGCTGGACAGGCTCACCGGCTGGCCGTTGACGAAGAACGTCGGCGTGCCGATGAGGCCCAGGCGCACCGCCTGGTCGTGAGCCGCCCGCACGTATTGCACCGCTCGATCGCTTTCGAGGCACTCCGCGAAGGCGTTGGCGTCCAGGCCGACCTCCCGCGCGTAGGCAATCAGGTTGTTGCGGCTGTACGTGCCGCGGTTGCCCAGCCCCTTCTTGGCAAACAAGTAATCCTGATACGGCCCGAACATGCCCATATCCATGGCGCAGTACGCGCCCTGGGCGGCCAGCACCGACTCGGGCCCCAAGATCGGGAAGAAGCGATACGTAAAGGCCACGGAGCCTTCGGCCACGTACTGCTCAATCAGCGGCTTGACGATGCGATCCGACGCGGTCTGGCAATGCGGGCACTGGAAATCGAAATACTCCACCACCTGCACCGGCGCGTCGGCCCGGCCGATGCGGGTGCCCTCGGTCGGGAACTGCTCATAGTAGGAAGCCGCGCGGATGGAGTTTTGGAACTGACGGTGGTTCCACCACTGCTGCGCCCCGATGAGCAGGGCGACAAGGACGACGGCGACCCCGATGATCAAACCCATTGAGGGCTGCTGCTTGCGAGACTTCGACTTTTTCTTCGCCACGTCCACCTCTCCCAACGAACTGCGCCACGACCATCATGATAGTTTACAGTCTAACAGATCTAATTCGACCGCGGGCCTGTCTCTCCTGCCCGGCGTCGCGGGCCGCCTTTTACCCGGCGACGAGCGGGGATCCGTGTAGTGCAGGTCCAGCTCCATGCGCCGCTCACCACCCGACAAAATTGTCCGGCCGGGTCCGCGTCCGCCGCGATCCCGGCCGAATGCGGTTGAACCGTGAGCTTATCCGGGGCGCTTCACGCCCGGAACCGGCCCAGCAGCTTTTCCAGCTCGGCGGCCAGCGTGGCCAGCGTCTCGCCGGCGTTGGCCACCTCTTGATTCGACGCCGTCATCTCTTCGGTGGCCGCGCTGACTTCCTCCATGGAGGCGGCCGTCTGCTCGGACACGGCGGACACGTCCTGCATGGCCGACGCGACCGCGTCGCTCTGGGCGGCCATCTCCTCCGTCGCGGCCACGTTTTCCTCGGTGATGCGGGCCACGTTGCCCACCGATTCGGTAATGCGCGTGAAGCCGTCGACAATGGCCCGGGTGTGGTGCAGCATGCCCTGGAACCGCTCGTCGGTGGCCTCCAGGGCGTGCAGAATCCCGTCCAGCGCCTCCCGGGCGCCGGCCGCCAGCTCGGTGCCGCGCGCCACCTTTTCCGTACCCCGCACCAT
>JAAYGX010000136.1 GCA_012735585.1 Tissierella sp. | reverse complement strand
TTTTTCTAACAATTACACTTTTATTTACTATGTTCAGCTTTAAGGGTAGTTATGATAAAATGATAAAAGGAAATACTTCTTTTGATGGTACAATTCAACTTTTTATCAATCAAGAAGATCAAAAGATAAAAGATATTAAAGAATATATGGATATAATGGATTTTAAATATAATGATTATGATAACCATGCCTTTTTTAATGAATATAAACTTAATATAACTGCAAGTGACCTATTAAACAAATATTTGACTGAGCAAGAAAAAAAGGATTTTGCCGAAAACTACTTTGATGGTCCTGTGTCTACTATAAAAGTATCTGAATATAATTCAATCATAGAACTTAAAGGACAGTCACCTATTAATATAAGTGAAGATGAAGTCTTAGTTGTGTCCAATTATGAACAAATGAATAATGCTATAAATATATTTATGGAAAATGAAAACACTATAAATATAGATAATAAAGTTTACAACATTAAAAATGAAGTTCCCATAAAGGAAAATAAAGTTACAACAGGATCTTATCTAAACTTCTTATATTTAATTGTCCCTGACAACTTCTCCGGAGAGTTAAATTTACATTCAACAGGATTCAATGGAATGTTTGAAGAGGATGATCCTAAACAATCAGAAGAAACATTCTCCAACTTCCTAAATGTTATATCAGAGAATGTGGAATATAGATCGATACAAGTTGTGGGAAATACAATAGAGCTTGTAAATTTAAGAATATATGGATCAACAACAATGATTGTATTTATAGGTGTATATTTAGGTATAGTGTTTCTAGTATCTAGTGCAGCAGTACTAGCATTACAACAATTGTCTGATATAAGTGATAGCCTTGATAGATATAAATCTCTTAAGAAAATCGGTGTCACGGACAAATTAATAAACAAAGCAATACTACAACAAAATTTAATATATTTTATTATACCTTTAGGATTAGCAATTATTCACTCAATAGTTGGAATGATTGTAATAAATAGAATTTTTAGTGCTTATAGCAGTAGTATAATAGGAAGCTCATCACTTATGATTTCTCTAGCTCTTTTTATTATATATGGTGGATACTTTTATGCAACTTATGCTGGATCTAAAAATATAGTTAGAAACAGTAATTAATAAATCTTGTTACATTTTCCACAAATACATCTTGCTATCAAGGGGATATCAGATTTTTAAGACATCATTATTGTACTCTCAAGCCACGTTGAAGCAGCAATTCTGATGACGTATTGTGGTTCAGAGGATAAAAAATAAGACTTGACCACAACATGTAGTGGTTTCAGGATGAAATTTGGGTCAAAAATCGGAGAAAAAACACCGTTTTTTGACCCTTAAAAATAGGGCATTTGACAGATGACATTGGATAATTAGGGATGTTTCAAGAGTAAATGGTTAAAGTTGGTTGATATTATGGTAGTGAAATTATATACTGTAGATGATAATTAGTAGATAAATGTGTAACTAGAATTTTACTGTTAGTACTGTTAGTATAGGAGATGATTGTATGATAAGAATAAGAACAAGAATAGCAAACGTTGAGGATGCTACTTCAATAAGTACTATTCATGCGAAGAGTTGGAAAGAAGCATATAAAGGTTTGTTACCAAATAAATATTTAAATGAAATTAAGGATACAAGGTGGGTAGACATGATAACTAAGGGTCTAATAGATAACACAATGAAAGCATGGATTGCGATTATAGAAGATGAGATCATAGCTTGTACATGTATAGGTGATTCAAGATATAAAGGGTATGAAAATCAATTAGAATTGATTTCTATATATGTTTTACCAGAATATTGGAATGTAGGGGCAGGTTCCTTATTAATAGATGAGGTTCTGAAGTATGCAGAAGATAATGATTATGTAGAAGTGGGCCTTTGGGTTTTAGATGGTAATAATCAAGCAATAAGGTTTTATGAAAAAAATGGTTTTTTAAGTAATGGAGACACTATTTCGTGTACGATAGGGGAAAAACATACAAATGAAAAACGATACATAAAAAAGCTGATTTAAAAACAATTCATTTAATCTAACTTCATAATCTTAGAACTTAACGTCTCAAGGATAACTTTTAATAATTTTGGGTTTGACTCATTAATACATAAGTAAAACTCAGCTGAATCGTAATTAAATTCTGAGGAAGATTTAAAAATAGTTAGAGAAATAAAGATGAATTTGATTTAAAATTGGAGGTAGTGTAGTGGAAATCATTAATGGCAATATTACACATATTGATGAATGTATTGAAATAACAGTAAGATCTGAAGTAGGGAAAAAATATTTTAATGATAGAAGTAAAAAACTATATAATATTATTGAAAGAGGAATTAAAAAAGATGAATTAAAAAAGATGAATTAAGAGTAATGATTAATTCTAAAGGAAATTGTATTGGGTTTCTTATGGTAACTGATAATGGTGCTTTTGATATGTATCCATATCTTCATCTAATTATGGTACATGAAGATTACCGAAGTAAAGGATACGGTTCGGTATTAATGAAATATTATGAAGATGAATTTTATCAGAATTCTAGAAAGTTATTTTTACTTGTAGGAAATTTTAATACTGAAGCTATAAAACTATATGAAAGATTAGGATATATTATATGTGGTGAAATTGAAGGATTTTACATACCTGGTGAAAATGAAATTATAATGGTTAAAAGCAAGTAAATATCTTACTATCTAAGACTAAAATAAAACATATTATAGATGTGCTTGTCTCATTAATTAAAATTCAAAGCTCAAATAAATAGTTTATAGAAAATCACATACATATAACTTAGAGATGTGTAATATGAAGAAAGTTTCAAAAAACATTCTAGATGAATTGATTAAAATAAATACAGAACAAGATTTAAGAATACGACAAATTCATGTCTATATAGAAGGGCAGGACCCAATATATCACGAATTTATGAGAGCTCATCGAGAAAATCTATTTTCAGCTACTAAAGTATATACATCAATTACAATCGGTATGGCTATTGATGATGGAATGATTGGTATAGATGATTATAGTGCAACGGTACCAGGTACCCTCGTATACTATTGGTCGAGTAGATAATAGGTGGATGCTTTTATATAGGAGCTATTTAATAATACTATAAAAGGCATATTGACAGTAGTGGTTACTTAGAATATCTTATAATACCAAGGAAAAAAATTGGATTGAAAGATTAAAAAAAAATAAAGGCTTTACTTAAAATAATGTCTTATGATATAATTGCACTAAAGGACCCACATATCTATGTGGAGTGTGGATGTGGAGGTGCAAAGTGGTTAAAAAAGATCTTTATCGAGCTTTTGAAAACAACGGTGGTATATTAAGAACTTACCAACTTAATGAACTAGGGTTTTATAGTAGACAAATAAATAAATTAATAGAAAATGGTGATATTGCAAGGATAAAAAGGGGATTTTATGAACTTACAAGTAATATATACCCAGAAGAAGTTATAATAGCCAGACTATTTCCTAATGCAGTAATTTTTCTAGAATCTGCTTTGATGATTTATGGATATACCGACAGGATACCTCTATCATGGCAAATAGCTGTAGATAGGAATAGTGAAAAAGGTCAATACAAAATAGATTATCCATTAATAGATGTATTTTATATGGAACCAAAGATTTTAGATGTGGGAGTAGATATAAATCAAATAGAAAATGTTGATGTTAAAGTATTTAATAGAGATCGTACCATATGTGATGTTTTGCGGCATGAAAATAAAATAGAAAGGGAAGTATTTAGTAATGCTATTCAAAGATATGTAAAGGATCCTAAAAAGGATATCAAAAAACTTCTAGAATACTCCAATTTGTTAAATCTAAAGAATAAAGTCCAAACATATATCGGAGTGTGGTTATAATGAAAAATAAATCAGAATCAATATTAGCAAGACTTAAAAATGAATCGCGGAAAAAGGGTATTTCACTACAACAATTATTAAATTTATTTTGCCAAGAAGAATTTATTAGAAGACTTGCTATGTCAAACTATACAAACAATTTAATCCTAAAGGGTGGTTATTTTTTATATTCAATTAGTGAATTTACCTCAAGACCGACAATTGATGCAGACTATTTGCTGAAAAATTATTCTAATGATATAAATACAGTAGAAAAGCTTATCACCGAAGTTCTTCTTGTAGAAACTAAGAATGATTTTATTGAGCTTCAGGTTAGAAACTTAGAAGTAATTAGTGAACTTAAAGAATATAGTGGTGTCAGGGTTAACCTTACTGGGATTATTGGAAGAACTAGAACTCCTTTTAGTATAGATTTTGGTGTTGGCGATATTATAGTTCCTTCCCCAGTTGAAAGAACTTTGCCAGTTTTACTTCCAAATTTTGAACAACCTAAGATTTTTACATATTCTTTGGAATCAACAGTAGCAGAAAAGATAGATGCAATTATTTCACTTATGGAGCTAACAGGCAGGATGAAGGATTTTTATGACATATACTATATAGCAACAACATTCGATTTTGAGGGAAGGAAGTTGCAAGAAGCACTATATGAAACTTTATCAAATAGAGGAAGAGCTTATGAGAAGGATTCTATTAGAGATATCTTTAGACTAAGCTCAGATTCAGAAATTCGAAAAAGATGGGATAATTTCTGTAATAAGGTATTAAAT
>JAAYGX010000135.1 GCA_012735585.1 Tissierella sp. | reverse complement strand
CATATGATTATCATCTATTACAGTATCTGAAAATATATCTCTTAACTTTCCCTCATCATCGTTAAATATATAGTCTAGTTCTTTTTGATTATGTGGAAAATAAGCTACCATCATTCCAGATTTTTCATGGAAAGTATTTAGTCCCTCACTTAATCCACTTAGGTTCTCACCCATGGTGATAAACCCATCTGACATCAACTTTAATTCATCTGGAGATATGCCACCAGATAAATTATCTTTCATTTCTGATATTTCTTTTTCCATATTTGATTGAAAACCAGATAGCATTTCTGAACTATCAGGAAGCATGTCTTCTATTGCCATAGTAGATAAACCGCTACTTAATTCACTTAAATGTTGTCCCATAGCAACAAATCCATTTGACATATTTTTTAGTTCATCTGGAGATATCCCATCCCCTGATAAACCTTTTTTCATCTCTTCTACTTCCTTCTCTAGCTTCAAGCTTATATTTGTAAGAGCCGTAGAAGTATTTTCACTTCCCTTTGATAGCATTCCTGTTTTCTCTGACATAGTAGATAGCCCCTGAGAAGTTTCTTCTATGTTCTCAGCAAACATAGTTAGTTTTTGATGCATCTGAGGGTTATTCTTCATCTCATCTGCCATTTGGTACAATTGTTGGGATGTTTGACTAAGCCCCTGTGATGATATGGCTAATCCTCCACCCAATTCCGTAGCTCCATTGCTTAAACCATCCTGGCCTCCGATTAATTCATCAAAGACAAGACTTATATTTGATAGTTCACCTAATTTATCTTCTATAATCTTTGGGTTTGGTATATCTTTGCTTCCTAGTTCATTTCCTATACTAGTGAGTCTATTTCCCATTTCACCCAAACCATTACTCATTTCTAGAAACTTACCCTTTAGCTCTGCTTCCTGTTTTCCACCTATCTCTTCCATTAGTTTATTAGAATCCATTGAGCCCATTAAACTATTTAATTTATTTTCAACGGCTATAGGATCTGGTAACTCTTTACTTCCTAATTCTGAACCTATTTCCCTAAGTTTGTTTCCCATTTCTCCTAGTCCTTCACTTATATTAGGGATTTGTTTTTTGATTTCCCTTCCTTGTCTATCAGTGATTTGATGAACAATACTAGCCGGACTCATAAAGGTGAATATATCCTCATTATATTTAAGTCTTTGCTCTACATTCCACATCTTTTCCATATTATCTAATTTAAATAAATCTTTTTGATCACCTTCAAGCAATACCATGATGGCATCTCCACCAAATTCATTTTCCATGGCATAGTTGGATATATACGCATCATTATCAGTCTTGACTAAAGTTTCACTACCAGTTGCCATATTTACTTTTATAGCGCCATCAATCATTATGGCAAATATTATTATGGTAATAAATAAAACTTTGAAAGGGGCCTTTTGGATTCCGCTACCTAATTTTGAATATAATTTGTTCAAGCCAATCAATCCTTCTTTCTTTTATGATTTTCTTTATTTATTATTTTTTAGAAACGTATAAATAAAACTATTTATATATTCATCAATCTTTTCCTCATTAACCTCAGGCAAGTATAAAAATGACAAAATACTTCCCATTAATAACCTGATTGAAAAATCTTCATCTCCTAGTTCTATACCAGCTTCCTTAATAGAATCCTTTAGCATAAGCATGGTTTGATTAATATAGTCGAAATTAGCCACCTCTGGATTAACTTGACTTTCCATCAATATTAATTTTATTACTTGGTAATGATTAGAAATAAACTTAATCCTACTCTTTAAAATAAATTTTAATTTTTCTTCCCTAGGCTTTAAATCTTTAGATGCAACTATAGATTCCTTTAATCCAGTAACTAATATAGGATCTATTGCTTCCATAAATATTTGTTTTTTCGAATCAAAATATCTAAATAAGGTAACCTCAGCTATACCTGCTTCCTTAGAAATATCCGCAGTAGTCGCCCCATTGTATCCTTTGTCTATAAATATATTTAAAGCCGACTTAAGGATTTGTTCCCTTCTTTCTTCCCTGCTCATTCGTTTATTTGTATTACTTTTCATTTTCCGCCCTCCTTATGTTAGTACTTACTTACATATAATAGCAGGTTTATTTATTTTGTCAATATAATTTATATTTTTATATCAAATGCTATAGCTAATAATATCCAAAAAAATAAAGAGGGATATTCAGTTTTCAATTGAATATCTCTCTTTTCAGTGCAATTCAGGAACCGGCCTCGAATTGCATTTATATTACATACAAATTTGCTTTTGAACTTTTTACTTTTATCTTTGCAGGAGCACCTACTGCTGTTGCATAGGCTGGTACGTCTTCTAGTACTACTGAATTTGCACCTACTTTTGCACCTTTTCCAATAGTTATTGGACCTAGGATTTTTGCACCTGCACCTATTAATACATCGTCCTCTATGGTAGGGTGTCTTTTTTCCCCTTTTCCTCCACCTATTCCACCTAGGGTTACACCATGAAATATTGTCACATTATTTCCAACCTCTGCTGTCTCTCCTATAACAACTCCCATTCCATGGTCAATTAAAAGATTATCACCTATCGTTGCTCCAGGATGGACCTCTATCCCTGTTATTCTTCTAGCCCTTTGAGAAATAAGTCTTGCTAGTAGTGTTCTGTCTTTTTTATAAAATTTGTGTGCTATTTTGTGATATACTAAAGCTTTTATCCCTGGTGATGTTATAATTGCTTCTAATAGACTTTTAGCTGCTGGATCCTTCTTGAGTATATTCTTTCCAAGGGACTTAATATATTTTAGCATACTCTCACCTCTACTCCTGAGCGAATAATACTGTTGAAAGATATCTCTCGCCTGTATCTGGTAATACTGTTACTACTCTTTTTCCTTCCCCTAATCTTTTGGCAATTTCAATTGCTGCTGCAAAGTTTCCACCTGATGACATCCCTGCCAGTATTCCTTCGTTTTTGCCTAAATCTCTTGCAGCGTTATAAGCTATCTCTTCATTCATATCCATTACTTCATCTACTACATCATTATTATATATATCAGGCACAAAGTTAGCTCCTATTCCTTGAATTCCATGACCTGATGGTGCACCTCCTGTTAGTACAGGTGATTTTACCGGTTGAACTGCAACCGTTAATATATCCTTATTGTGTTCCTTTAGGATCTTCCCAACTCCACTTATGGTACCCCCTGTACCTACCCCTGCTACAAATGCATCAATTTTTCCTTCTGTATCTTCTAAAATTTCTCTTGCTGTCGTTTCTATGTGTGAAAGAGTATTGGCTTCATTAGCAAATTGTCTTGTAAGAAAATAATTGTTTTCTTTAGCTAATCTTTCTGCCATATCAACTGAACCTTTCATACCAAGTTTACCTTCTGTTAAAACCAATTCTGCCCCATATGCAGTCATTATTCTTCTTCTTTCTATACTCATGGTATCTGGCATTACAATAATTACCCTATATCCCATGGATGCACCTATCATAGAAAGTGCTATACCCATGTTTCCACTTGTAGCTTCTATTATGGTATCCTCTTTTTTTAGTATACCTTTTTCCTCTGCATCTTTAATCATATAAAGAGCAGGTCTATCTTTGATACTACCTCCCGGATTAAATCCTTCTACCTTTACTAATATTTCTGCCATACCCTTCTCAGTATTATTTACCTTTACTAAAGGTGTACGACCTATTGTTTCTGTAATATTATTGTAAATCATTATATATTCCTCCTATAAATTTTATTTTGACCTACTATTAATACATGAAATTTCACTTATATTGGATATGACCATATATGCAGTCTCGCAAACTTAATTCACGCCGTAGGCATCAATTGGGGAGTGCTTCCAGTGCGTCACGAATTTGTTCACTCCCTATGTCCGTGCAAATTTGGTGCTCGTTGCGGTTGACCTACATCAGTTAACGGTAGTTCACTGTGTTAGGGCATACAAAAAACCTTTCACCTCTGTATATCAAAATATACAGAGGCGAAAGGTTACTCTCGCGGTTCCACTCTGTTTGGGACTTAATGTCCAACTCTCTTCAAGTACTTTCATACTCTAGTCCTGTAACGGGAACTACCGCCTACGTCTACTAAAATTTCGACAAGGTGCTCATTGGGGCACTTCTAATCTATTAGTATAGACTCCTCTCACCAATGGAATCTTCTCTTTGACACATCATAAATTATACTTTACCAAATCTAAGCTATTATTCATTTATATTAATGTATTAAATTATAACATAAGTGTTACAAAAATCAAATATTATTTTTAATCCTTGCATTTATTACAGTAACCATATACTTCTACCTTGTGTCCTAAAACCTCTAAATCATCATTTCTAAACTTAGGTTTAAAATCATCCATTGGACAATTTTCCATAGTGATAATCTTGTGACACCCTACACATACTGCATAGTGTTTGTGACCAGAATGGTTTAGATCATAAAGTGTTATTTCATTATTCAAAACCGCTGTTTTTGTAACCAATCCTTTTTCAACAAATGCATCAAGGACCCTATAAACAGTAGAAGGCCATATACTCTCACCTTTTTTTTCTAATTCTGAAAAAATCTCTATTGCACTTAAAGGTGAATGGGAATCTTGTAATAGGGTTAGAACAATTTCCCTGGACTTGGTTCTTTTTAAATCCTTAGGCCATTTTATATTTAAGGTCTCTTTCATTAAAATCACCTCTAATCAAATTAACTTAAAGACTTGCCCATGATCCTCTTAGTTAAAATAATAAATAATAAAGTCATAACTCCCACCAAAACTATTGTACCACCTGGTTTTAACTCCCTATAATAGGATACAAATAAACCTACCACTGTAAATATCACTGCAGATATTATTGAGTATATGACGGTTTGCTTGTAACTTTTCCCAAACTGCATACCACAGGCAACTGGAACAACCATCAAGGATGAAACTATTAGGGCTCCAACTGTTCTAGCTGCAATTGACACTGTGATGGCTGTTAGAATTGTAAATATAAAATTAACAGTATTAACAGGTATTCCAGCCAGTCTAGCTGATCTTTCATCCATAGATACATAGAAAAGCTCTTTGTATAGAAATATAAAAGCCAATAATACAAAGAAACTAATTCCTGCTACTAGATACATCTCAAAATCACTAATAGCTACTATACTACCAAATAAAAAACTATTGAAATTTGCCGTATTCTTAACAAATCCCGACAAAACACCTGCCAGTCCAATTCCTGCGGACATAATAATAGCTATGGACATCTCAGAGTATTTTGGAATTTTTTTTCGTATAAATTCGATTCCGAAGGCAGCGATTATACATAATAAAATAGCGCCTAAAACTGGATTGACCCCCATAATAAGTCCTGCTGCTATTCCTGCAAGGGATGTATGGGAAAGTGCATCACCTATCATAGATAGTCTTTTGAGCACTACTACGATACCTATACAGGGAATGATAACGGCTAGCATTATGCCGACTACAAATGCTTTTTGCATAAATGCATATTGAAATATCTCCATTAATTCTCATCCCCTTTTCCATTGATTATAGGATGCTTATGCTTGTGAGCTAACTCATGTAGAATTTCATCTTTGGATAACTCTACAATGGTACCTTTTTCCAGACAAAATGTTCTGGACACATATTTAGTAGTTCTATTTATATCATGAGTAACCATAAATATTGTAATACCTGATTTAAGATTTAACTCTTTTATTAATTTATAAAATGATTCAACTGTTGAATCATCAACACCTGTAGTAGGTTCATCAAGTATGAGTATTTCAGGTTCATTGACTAATCCTCTTGCTAATAAAATACGTTGTTGTTGACCACCTGATAGATTCCCAATCAATTCCCTTGAATACTTAGACATTCCAACTAATTCAAGTGCTTTTTGGGTCTTCATTCGATGCTCTTTTTTAGGAAATCTTAATAGACCTATTTGTGAAAATAGATTAGCTTGAACTATTTCCTCAGCTGATGCTGGAAATGTACTGATGGATTGTAGACCATTTTGCGGCACATAACCAACCTTATACCATTTTTTAAACTCTTTGGGATTTGCTCCTAATACCTTTATGGTTCCCGTCTTTGGTGATAGTTCTCCAAGTATCAGTTTTATAAGGGTACTTTTCCCGGCACCATTGGATCCAGTAAGAGATACAAAATCACCTGACTTAATCAAGAAATTAATTTCCTTTAATATTGATTCACTATTGTAAGCAAAGCCTAAATCACTTACTTCAATTATATTTTCCATAATTACACCTTCTAAAATTTCTTATTATCTATTCTAAAGCACTTGATAAAGCTTCAAGGTTCTTTCTCATAACTGAAAAATAGTCATCTCCATTTTCTAACTCTTCATCACTTAATCCTTCTATAGGATTCAATACATCAACAACAGCATCAGTTTCATTAGCTATTGCATCGGCAATCTTCGGACTGGCTAATTCTTCAAAGAAGATTACCTTGATATTATTATCCTTGACAAAATCTATGATTTCAGCCATTCTACCTGGATTTGGTTCAGAATCTGGGGTTAAACCATCTATTGATATTTGATTTAAACCATATGCATGGGACATATAGCTAAATGCCATATGTGATACTACGATATCCCTATTTGTCAAATTAGATATTGTACCTTCAAATTCCTCATGAAGTATGTCTAACTCTTCACTATATTTTTCATAGTTTTCTTCATAATATTCTTGGTTGTAGGGATCTATCTGTATAAGACCCTTCATTATATTTTCCATCTCTATTTTTACATTTAGTGGATCAGTCCATACATGGGCGTCAAATTCTCCATGATAATGGTCATGATCGTGGTCATGATCATGGTGGTCTTCACTGCCTAGTAACTCTATACCCTGAGATGCTTCTACCACAACTAAATCTTTATTCTCTAAAGTACTAAGTACATTCTCTACCCAATGCTCCATTCCTGCACCGTTATATACAAAGAGATCTGCTTTTTCAAGATTTACTATATCTGATGCTGCTGGTTCCCAATCATGGGGTTCTGTACCTGAGGGCACCATATTGTAAACAGATATTTTATCTCCACCTATTTTAGATGTAAAATCATACATTGGATAAAAGCTAGTGTAGACCTTTATTTTTTCATTATCTTGCTCTACCGTATCACTACTACAACCAGTAATTGATATTAGTATCATTAGTACTAGTAGAGATAGTATAATAATTTTCTTTTTTTTCATAATCTAATCCTCCTTCTCCCAAGCTAATCTTATAAATCCATTTCCCTTTGACCTACCATCGACTTGCCAAATTCTGAAATGGAGTTGGGTCAAAAACCAAATGCAATTGATTCGCAAGTACATCTAACTATATCATTCCCATTTTTATCAGTCAATAAACAAAAATAAAAAAGATATAAAAAAACACAGAGATTTTTCTCTGTGTTTTGCTGTATTAATCTAAGTATGATGTTATCTCATATTCTTCAAGTTTTTCAGAATACCATTTCATATAGGCATCATAGGATTTAGTTTGGAATAATTGACTTTTTATTTCATCAATATTTTCTTCTAATACTGGTGCTTTTTCTTCCATTTTATCTTCTACTTTGATTATATGGTATCCAAAGTTCGTCTTTACGGGATCACTTATTTCTCCAACCTCAAGTGAAAATGCAACATCAGAGAATTCTTTCACCATTTTGCTCTCTGCAAAATATCCAAGATTACCACCTTGTTCACTATTGGCCTCATCTGTTGAATACTCTTTTGCTAATTCAGCAAAATCTTCGCCAGCATCTATTTTAGCTTTAACTTCTAGAGCCAATTCTTCTGTCTCTACTAATATGTGACTTGCCTTTACTTGTTCTTCTTGACCAAAACCTGCTTTGTTTTCTTCAAAATGTTGAGCTATTTCTTCATCTGTTATATCCATATACGGCTCTAATAGTCTTTCTATTTGAAGATTGCTTTTGATATTCCTTTTAACATCTTCTGTTGTTAGTCCATAATTATCTAATTCATTATTTAGGGCTTCATCTGTACCATAAAAGCCTTTCATTTCTTCAAAATCTTCTTCAATTTCTTCATCTGTTACAACTATACCTTGTTTTTCTACTTCTGCTTGCATTATTTTATCAGCTACTAATACATCCAACACCTGCGCTCCATTTTGATTAACTAGTTCATCATAGAATTCAGACTTAGTTATTATCATATCTCCAATCTTTGCAACAATCTCATCATCTGATCCACTACCACTAGTACATCCTACAATGGATATCCCTATAATTATTACTAAAGCAAATAATCCAAATTTCCTCTTACTAAAGTTCTTTAACATGTGTAAACTCCTTTCAATGAAATTCCTCTTTATACTATAACATATTTGAGGAAGTATTCATAATAAATATATCACTTATACTAACATTTGATTGTGGGGATTGTGTGATAGTATTATGTAATTATATCACATTATCTTTTTCCAATTTTAATAACAGTTCTTTTATATGTAGTCCTCCACCATATCCTACTAATTTTCCGCTTTTACCGATCACCCTATGACATGGAATAAATATTGATATAGGGTTCCTATTGTTGGCTAGTCCAACTGCTCTTGGTGCCTTTGGATTACCGATAACATCTGCTATTTCTCCATAATATCTAGTCTCCCCGTAAGGAATCTCAAGTAGAGCATTCCAAACTTTTTGCTGAAATTCAGTCCCCGTAGGTTTAAGAGGCAAATCAAATTCTTTTCTGTTGCCGACAAAATATTCATCAAGTTGTTTCTTTGCTTCTTTAATTAATGGAGTTTCCTTTTCTTGAGCCCCTTCTACATCCCACTCATCTTTAAAATATAGGTTGGTGATACAATGATCTTCCTCTGCTAAACATATATTACCTACCACCGTATCATAAAAAAATATATACTTCATCATATGGCCCCCTCATTTATACATTAATATTAACCTATTGATATTATTAATAGGCTATATTTTTTAATAACCCATTAAATAAAAATATATTATTTGAACTTACATTGATAAATAAATTATACCATCCATATGTAGATTATACCATCTTGTCTTTTCTTAACTAAATAAAAATTGTTTCTTATCCCCAGCTGCTTCACCACACATTCCAACTCGAATACCTTCTTTATGTCCATTTTCTATTGTCATTTTAATTAAACTCAACACAGAAGGATGGTATTGATTGTATAGGTGAGCTATATCTTGATTACCTATATCAACCGCTAATTTCCATATTCCTTCTTCTCCATTAATAAATCTAAAACACCTAAAGCAGCAACTGCATCAACAACCGGTACTGCCCTTTGCACTATACAAGGATCATGCCTTCCCTCAATGGTAATATAGGCATCTACACTCTTATTTATATCTATGGTTCTTTGGGTCTTACCTATGGATGAAGTGGGTTTGATCGCAGTTCTAAATATTATAGCCATACCACTTGAAATTCCACCTAATATTCCACCATTATTGTTGGTATAAGTCATTACTTTTCCATCTTTCACATACATTTCATCATTGGCCTCAGAGCCTTTCATCTTTGAAATTTCAAATCCACTACCAAACTCAACACCTTTGACCCCAGGAACAGAGAATAGTAATTTAGCCAAATGCCCGTCTAATGTATCAAAATATGGTGAACCTACACCAGCATTTAAATTTATAACTGCTGTTTCTATAACTCCACCAACAGAATCCTTGTCTTCCTTAGCTTTCAGGATCAAATCCTTCATAGGCTTTTCCTTAGATGCATCTAATACTGGAAATTCACTTTGGTTAAGCATCTTAATAGCTTCTTCATTGATATTTACGTAATCAAAGCCTAAATCATCTATATGACCTATGGATTTTATATGGCTTCCAATTAATATTCCATCTTTTTTTAGTATTTCCTTGGCAATAGCTCCTGCAAAAACTACTGGTGCAGTAAGTCTACCTGAAAAATGACCACCACCACGATAATCATTATAACCTTGGTATTTTATGTATCCTGTATAATCAGCATGAGATGGCCTCATTAAATCCTTCATAACATCATAGTCTGATGATCTTTTATCTTTATTTCTAATTATGGCACATAAAGGAGTCCCAGTAGTTCTATCATTAAAGTATCCACTTAGGATCTCAAACTCATCTTTTTCACTTCTAGCTGTAGTTGTTTCTCCTTTACCTGGAGCTCTCCGAGCCATTTCATATCTTATATTATCCATGTCTAATTGGATTCCTGGCGGCAGCCCATCTATATTTACTCCAATAGCACTTCCATGTGACTCTCCAAATATTGAAATTTTAATATTATTTCCAAATACACTAGCCATATTAACCTCCTACTCATCATTAAATGTGATTCTGCCTGTACCCAGTGCATTTCCAGTGACACAAAAGTCTTATTATTTACCCTAAGATTCTTCACGATGTTCAGGCTGATAATCAACTGTTCTTATCTTTATTTATTATACCATTAAAATTAATTAGAAATCATGGTATAATAAATTTGAGGTGATATTTTGAAAGAATTAATTAAAAGAATAAATGAATTGGCCAATAAGTCAAAGTCAACAGGCCTTAGCGAAGCTGAGAAAGAAGAGCAAAATAGACTAAGACAACAATATTTAGATAACTTTAGAGGTAATTTTAAAGAGACTTTGATGAATGTAAAAGTAGTAGATCAAATGGGCAATAATATAACTCCTGAAAAGTTATTAAAAGAACAAAATAAAAAGAAAAATTAAGGGATTTTTCTTTTTTTGATAATCTAAATGAAGTAGTAAAAAGGCGTGTTTCATAACGGTTAAACAGTTATGAAACACGTCCTTTTCTTGATTAAAATCAATATTAATTGTTTTTTACTTTCTCCTTATTATTTTCCATATCTAATAATGAAATCTCACTATCTTTATCAAATAGATGAATCTTTTGAGATTTAAAAACAATCTGTATATTGTCGTTCACCTTGATTGTTGTGCCAATATCAGTACTAAATTTAGCAATGATTTTTTTATTATTATAATCTATATATACAAATACCTCCGAACCCATATGTTCACTTACATCAACAACTCCATTAAGTATATCCATTCTATCACTATAATCGTTGACCATAACTATATCTTCTGAACGAATTCCAAGGACAAGTTCCTTTCTCATATATTCATCTAATATGGTTCCAAACTTATCCTCTGGAATATAGATTTTAGTGTTATCAATTTCTACATAATAAGCTGAGTCGTCCTTATTCAATATGGTATTGATAAAATTCATCTGAGGAGTTCCTATAAAACCAGCCACAAACATGTTATGCGGTGCTTTATATAGCTCCTGGGGAGTCCCTACTTGATGTATATAGCCATCTTTCATTACTACTATCCTATCTGCCATAGTCATAGCCTCGACTTGATCATGTGTCACATATATAAATGTAGTTTCTAATCTATTATGTAGTTTAGTAATCTCTGTTCTTGTGGAGGCTCTCAACTTGGCGTCAAGATTAGATAAAGGCTCATCTAGCAGGAAAGCCTGAGGATCACGAACCATTGCACGGCCCAGTGCTACACGTTGTCTTTGTCCACCAGATAATGCCTTTGGCTTTCTGTTTAATAGCTCTTCTATTTCAAGTATTTTTGCTGTTTCACGTACTTTTTCATCAATTATATCCTTGGGAATTTTTCTTAAAGAAAGTGCAAATGACAAATTTTTATATACAGTCATATGAGGGTACAATGCATAGTTCTGAAAAACCATGGCTATATCCCTATCCTTCGGTACTATTTCGTTAACTAACTCATTTTCAATATATAATTCACCTGATGTAATTTCCTCAAGCCCTGCAATCATTCTTAAAACTGTAGATTTGCCACATCCAGACGGACCAACTAGGACCATAAACTCCTTATCCTCTATTTCTAGATTAAAATCCGTAACAGCTACAACTCCTCCTGGATAGACTTTATTTATATTTTTTAGAACAATAACGCCCATACTTTCTCCCCCTATATTACATAATGTAGAGTACTTCATTAAAATCTTTTAATTCACTTTCTAGTATATAATTTCTTTCTAATTTAACATTATTTAAATAAACTTTTTTATAGCCTGATTCATTGCCATTATTATTTTCTATATATATCTTAATTTTTTTGCCTCTAAAAACCTTTTCTATGATTAAGTTCTTCCATTCCGATGAAATTGCAGGGTCAATATATAGTCCATTTATATCCGGTCTAATTCCCAATATTCCTTCTACACATGCTACCATTACTGTTGATGCAGTTCCAGTAAGCCAATGAACATTTGATCTACCTTCAAAAGGACTTTCGATACTCTCAGTAAATTGACTGTATACATAGGGTTCTATTTCTCTTATTTCTGCTGCTTCATTTTGGTGAGCTGGGCTACTTTCTTTGTAGTATTCATAGGCCCTGTTCCCTCTTCCCATAAGTGATTCCGCTAATATTAACCAGCCTTGGGTTTGTAAAAATATACTTCCATTTTCCTTTGTTGAACCATTATACACAGTAGCTAATGCACCTTCGAATCCATCCTTAAAAGATGGGGACATCAGTCTTGCTCCATACTTTGTATTAAGATTCATATATACATTATCCATTATCACTTTGCTGCGATTATTATCTGATAAACCTGAAATCACTGCCCAGCTTTGTGGATTTAACCATAGATTTGCCTCTATATTATCCTTGGATCCAATCCTAAGATTCTCCTCTGTAATCCCCCTAATATAGCGATCTCCTTCAAAACAAATATCATTTATTCTATCACTTAAAGTCATTTTTAAATTTGATATATATTCCTTATAATAGTAGTCCCTTTTTATATTTGATAGTTCCTCTAAAATACCTAATGCTAGATATAATTGCATGGAAACAAATGTTGATTCCCCATTTTTCCCCAGTCTTAGGCAGTCGTTCCAATCAGCATGTAGTCCTACTGGCAATCCATTTTCCCCTAATCTATTTGTTGAAAATTCTATGGCTTTTTTTAGATGATTATATAATGTATCTTGACCCATATCAGCATATGGAATCACTTCATCTAAAAAACCAATATCCCCTGTCTCTACTATATATTTTTTTATAGTTGGAAACAACCATAAAGCATCATCTGCGCGATATGAGGGATGCCCAGTTTCACTTACATAGGAAAAATCATCTGGAGTATCTTCTCGGCCAGGGGTATGGGTGTATTTGACAAGGGGGAGTCCTGCACCATTACTTACCTGAGCCGAGACCATAAATATAATTTGTTCTTTCGCTATTTTAGGAACAAGATGAATTACACCTTGTATATCCTGTACCGTATCCCTAAATCCATAACCATTTCTTTGACCACAATAAATAAAAGATGCGGCCCTAGACCAGGTAAAGTTTATGAAACACTGATAGGCATTCCATATATTTACCATGTTGTTGAAGTTTTCATCTGGAGTTTCTACTTTGAATGCTGATAAATTCATATCCCAATACTCTTTTAATTCTTGAAGTTCCTTGTGAACTATATTAGCACCTTTATAGGCAGACATGATTTTTGATGCCTCTTTTTCATCATGTTGTCCTAGAATGAATATAATCTCTCTTTCTTCTTTTGGAGCCAAATTTAATTGTGTATGCAATGCTCCACAGCTATTGAAATTATAATTCAATGTGTTTTCACATAAGCCTTCTACTACTGATTTAGGATTTCCATAGGAGTTATAATTACCTATGAAACTCCTTTTGTCTCCTGAATATGAGGCAACTGAAGAATTTATCAATCCGAAAAATCTATTATTATCTTCCTTTTCGTTCTCATTTATACTTTGAATTATTTTATCTTCTTTAAAATATGTTCTTGATATAAATAATGAATATTGTAAATTGACCATATCTTGTTCATAATCTGAGTTATTGGTGAACTCAGCATAACCAAATATGGATAGATTTCTTTTTTTATTTGATCTGTTTTTTATTTTGTGTCTCCAAACTTCATATGTCTTATTTAAAGGAACATAGTAAGTGGTTTCAGATTGTATTTCACTATACTCTGTTTCAAATATGGTGTAGCCTAGTCCATGTCTACATTTGTTTTTATAGCCATCAGTCTTACCTACTGGTTGCCAAGATGCACTCCAATAATCCTTTGTATCATCATCACGAATATATATGTATCGACCTGGTTTATCATCACCATTGAATCTATATCTTAATATTCTACCTTTTGCCCCACTTTTTTCAAAGCTGTAACCTCCAGCATTATTAGATATTATAGCTCCATAGGATGGTGAACCTAAGTAGTTTACCCATGGTGCTGGAGTATCTGGTTTCGTGATTACATATTCTCTTTTTATTTGATCAAAATATCCATACTTCATACGATCACTCCTTAACACTTCCAACTGCTACGCCTCGTACTATATATTTGGAAAGAATTATATAGACGACAATAATTGGGATTATAGCTAGGAAAATTAACATATATACCTGCCCCATATCAAATTTTAGGTAGTCAGCACTTCTAAGCTGAGCTATTAATATAGGTAATGTTTTCTTTTCTGCAGACCTTATTATTAGTGATGGTATAAAGTAATTATTCCAAGCACTTACAAATGTAAATATGGCCTGTACCGCTATAGCTGGTTTCATTATTGGTAGAACGATTAGATTAAAAGTCCTAAATTCACTTGATCCATCCATCCTAGCTGCTTCTATCGTTGCCTTTGGAAGATTACTTTGCATATATGCCAACATAAAATAAAATACGATAGGCGATGCTATGGAAGGCAAAAATAACGGAATTAATGAATCCATCAAATCCAACTCTCCCATCCATCTTATAAAACCAAGTGCTGAAACTTGAGGAGGCACCATCATTATCATCATAATAAATGTAAATGCCAATCTTTTGAACTTGAAATCATAAGTATGTATACTAAAGGCAGTCAATACAGAAAAATAAGTTGCTAATATAGCTGTGCCAATTGATACAAATAACGAGTTTCTAATACCCTTAAGAACTGGAAGTTGGTCATTATCTAGTACATTTTTTAAATTTGCATCAAAAAAATCCCCAAAATTAAAGGAAAATCCTTTTTGAATTTCTGAGTGTGCCCTTGTTGAGTTTATGATCAATAGATAAAAAGATATAAGACATAGTATTGAAAGTAAAATCAAAACTAAATAACATAGAAATTTGTTCAACTTACTTATTGACATTACTTTCCACCTCCCTTTACAGAAATCTTTTTATTAGAATCTATTTTTTCTTTCGGACCTTTTTCTGTTAAGTTTTTATAAATTATAAAGCTTATTATGGCTGTTATTAAAAACAGGATAACTGATAATGCTCCTGCAAGGCCATAATTCTTACTAAATAGATGTTTATTTAAGTACATGATCATAGTCATAGAAGTTCTATCAGGTCCTCCACTTCCATTGGTCAAAATTTGAGGAACGTCAAACATTTGAACGCCACCTATTAGTGATGTTAGAAATACATATACAAGTATTGGTTTTATAGAGGGTATCGTCACATTCCAGAATGTTTTCCATGAGCTTGCACCGTCTATTTGAGCTGCTTCTAAAATAGAGCTATCGATACCCATTACTCCTGCCATTAATAGTATGGTAGTGTTTCCAAACCACATTAAAAAATTCATTAGACCTACAAGACCTCTTGTGGCATTGATGTTCTGAAAAAAGCTTATTGGCTCATATCCCATGGCCACCAGTAGGTTATTTACAGGTCCAATGTCTGAAAACAATGTCCAGAATAACATAGAAAATGCTGCTGCCATTATTAAATTTGGCATATATATTACAGTTTTAAAAAATCCAGTAAATTTTAATTTTAGACGCACACTTGTAAACCAAAGTGCCAATACCATAGATACAATAATCTGTGGTATAAATCCAAGTATCCAAATAAGTAAAGTATTATAAGCATATTTAGGTAATTCGGTATCAAAAAGTATCGTCTTATAGTTCTCTAATCCTACAAAATTTGGTCCAATCTGTTTTAGTCCACTCATATAATTTTCAAAAAAACTATTATAAAATGTTGATACTAAGGGAATCAGAGAAAATATTATGTAAATAGTAAAAAATGGTATTAGAAAAATATATCCCCATTTAGCATAGCTAATTGACTTGCTTTTTTTAGATGTTTTCATTGCTATCACCTCTATATAATTAAAGGGAGTGGGAAACCCCCTCCCTTAATTAGTATTATTTAGGTCTTTTTAAGTCTGGATATTTCTCGATTGCAGCCCTATAGAAGTTATCAAGTGCTGTATCATAATCTACAGTTCCGTTGAAATAATCCCTAAATGATGTTTGCATATCTTCGTTTAACCCTTGGTCATATGGAGATATATTACTCATATCGATACCTTTTGCAGATTCAGCAAATAAACTAATATGATTTTGTCCCCCAAGGAATGCCGATGCAAAATTATCATCTTTTGAAAGAGCTTCCATTGCATCAATATTATTTGTAAAGTCTTGAGTATCTTTTGTTATAGTAGTCAATGTATCTGCATCGCAAGTCATAGTTCTCATTATTTCTTGAACTAAGTCAAGATTATCAGATTCTGTTGCTGCACATAGCCAGCTACCACCCCAATAATAGTTTTGAGGGCCTTCAACTACTCCATATTCACCAAATACTCCATTGCCCGTAGTTGCTGCTTCAAATGCTTCTGGATCTCCAGTTGCAGTTACACCATCTGGAAGTGGAGTATCTACTGCATTTCCTAATAATGTAAAGTTAATTCCCCAAGTTGAGTAGAAGAATCCAAATACTTTTCCTTCTGAACCTTGGTCTGCTGCCCACTGATCATCCCATAATGATGATTTGTTGTTATATCCTTTATCAGTAAATTCTTTAGTTTGTTCGATCCAATTGATTATATTGTTATCAATTATAATAGATCCATCGTTGTCAATCCAAGGGCTAGACGTATTGTTTGAGAATGTTCTATAAGAATCATCATACCCAGATAACATTTTGTACCCTTTACCATGGGCATTTCCAGCTACATCATAAAACTTATCCCATGTGGATAATGCTTCTTGTACTTCTACTGGGTCATCTGTACCTAATACATCTTTAGCTATAGATCTTCTATATGCAAATAGTCCTGGAGTTGCTTGCCATGATGTACCTTTAATTGCACCCTTACTATCTGTTACGATCTCTTGGGTATATTTGTATTGGCCAGATATATCTTCTTCTGTCAAGCCTACATCATTTATAATGTCTAATGTATAGTCACTGTCTACATATTTTAATGCATAATCAGCTTCTACTAAAAATAGGTCTATCTTTTCGTCATCTGATGCGCTTTTTTGATTTAACAATGCTTCGTCTAGTGCATTTTGGTAAGCATTATCATCATTTGGAACAATAGTAAACTTAACCTCTATACCATCTGGTAACTTTCCTGCCCCTTCAAAATACCTTTCATATAGGCCTTTGAACTCGTCATTCCATCCCCAAATATTTAAGACTTTTCCTTCTTCTGCTATCGTGTCCGGTGTAGGATCTGTAGATGTATCACTGCTGCCATCTGGTGGTGTTGCCACCTCATTGGTATCGTTTCCACAAGCTACAAGTGAAAGGGACATAATAAGTACTAACGTTAAGGCAATAATTTTTTTGAATTTCTTCACTATTTCCTCCTCCTTTTAATTTACTACTCACTATGTAGATATGAGCTATATTTAAAATTCGATTTTTTTAATCGAATCTCCAACCAATAATTCTCCCTCTATCCAAACTTGCTTTGGTACATAAGTCTTTTTATCATCAATTGCATTGACTAGATTTCTTGCTGCCTCTTTTCCTAAAGCTTCTGTGTCTTGCTTAAAAGTAGTAAGTCTTGGTCTTAGGACTTGTGATAAGTAGATACCATCATATCCAACCACACTTATGTCATCTGGTACTGTAAGTCCATGTTTTTCGATTTCATTCATTCCACCTATAAAGGAAAAATCATCAGGATACATTATACATGTAGGTGGATCCTTTAACTCCAATAGTTCTCTTGTTGCTAAGCCGCTAGTCTTTGGGTCATGATAGCGTGCTTTTTTAATATAATAATCTGGGATTATAATACCTAATTTCTCACATGCTTTATAAAATCCAGCTAGACGCCTTTGCGTAACAGATGTATCTTCCCCATGAATAAAGGCTATCTTTCTATGTCCAAATTCATATATATGATTTACTAAATCCTCAACCCCTTTAAGATTATCTGATAAAATTGCAGTAGAGTCATTAAATATATGATCTATGGTCACAACAGGTATTTCACTATTTATAAGTTCTATAACCCTAGGATCATTAAAATCTACACATGCAATAATAACACCATCACAGTTACGATATTTGCAATGTTCATAATATGTCATAGGTACATTGCCTATATTATGACTTATAAAAGTTATATCATATCCTAGTCTTTCAGCTTCGTCTTTTAAGCTATTTAAAACAGCTGAGAAATACTCATGCCTCAAACCACTTTGCATTTCATCTATAAATAGTACCCCAATATTATTAGAACGATTCGTTTTTAAAAGTCTCGCTGCTGCATTTGGAAAATAGCCCATTTCACTGGCTATTTTTTTAATTATCTCTTTTGCTTCTACTCCTATTTCAGAAGAGTTGTTTAATGCTTTACTAACTGTAGATACAGAGTAACCGCATCTTTTTGAAATATCTTTGATCGTTACCATATCACACCACCCTATAGTAGTTGAAATTACTGTCCGAATACGATTTCGTACCCTGCTGTTTAATGTTATTATATGATTAAAAAACAACTCTGTCAATATTATTTTTTCTATTTTTTTAAATATTTATGATATTTCATTGATTTTTAGAAGTATTTAGTTTAATATTATAGTTGATACGAAAACGATATAGTTAGGAGGTATATTTATGCAATTTGGTTATTTTGATGATATTAATAAAGAATATGTAATTACTACTCCATTAACTCCTCTTCCGTGGATTAATTACTTAGGTAACGAGGACTTTTTTGGATTGATTTCAAATACTATGGGAGGATATAGTTTTTACCGTGATGCTAGACTACAGCGTTTAACTCGCTTTCGGTATAATAATGTTCCTTTAGATATGGGGGGAAGGTACTTTTATATTAAAGAGGAGGATCAGCCAACTTGGAATCCAGGTTTTTTACCTACTAAAAGCGAACTTGATAAATATAAATGTCGTCATGGATTAGGCTATACTGCTATTGAAAGTGAAAAAAATCAGCTGAAAAGTGAATTAACAGCTTTTGTCCCTTTGGGGGAAAATTGTGAAATTCACTCTCTTACACTGACTAATAACTCTTCCGTTGATAAAAAAGTTAAGCTACATAGTTTTATTGAATGGTGTTTATGGGATGCAGTAGATGATAGCCAAAACTTCCAAAGAAACTTAAATCTTGCTGAAGTGGAAGTGGAAGATGGGGTAATCTACCATAAAACAGAATATCGAGAGCGAAGAAATCACTACGCTTATTTTGGCGTTAATAAGGTGATTTCTGGATTTGACACAGATAGGGATGCTTTTTTAGGTAGAGTGGGAGGGTTTGGAGACCCAGAAGTAGTTCTTAATGGACAGAGCAAGAATTCCATGGCCCATGGTTGGTATCCTATAGCTAGTCATCAAATCCAGCTAACATTAGCACCTGGGGAAAGTGAGAATCTAATATTTGTTTTAGGATATGGACAAAATCATAAAGATGATAAATGGGAATCAAAAAATAAAATCAATAAAGTCAACGCCAAAAGAGTTTTAAATAAGTATAAATCCCATGACTCTGTCCTTGCTGCACTTCAAAAATTGGAGGATTATTGGAATGATCTACTTTCTAGGTATCAAGTAGAAAGTGATAATGAGAAAATCGATAGAATGGTAAATATATGGAATCAATATCAATGTATGGTAACTTTTAATATCAGTAGAAGTGCTAGTTATTTTGAAAGTGGAACTGGTCGAGGTATTGGGTTTAGAGATGGCAATCAGGATCTTTTAGGATTTGTGCATTTAATACCAGAAAGAGCCAGGGAAAGAATCATAGACATTGCCTCTATTCAATTTGAGGACGGAAGTACTTATCATCAATACCAACCCCTTACAAAAAAAGGTAACGACAGCATAGGTTCTGGATTTAATGATGATCCTCTATGGCTTATAGGAAGTACTGTTGCTTATATTAAAGAAACTGGAGATCATACCATATTGGAGGAACTGGTTCCATTTGATAATATTCCAGGTAGTGAAAAAACTCTATTTGAACACTTAAGGCGAAGTATTAATTATACAATCAATAATCTTGGTCCCAATGGACTACCCCTTATTGGACGGGCAGATTGGAATGATTGCCTCAACTTAAATTGTTTTTCAACAGAACCTGGCCAAAGCTTCCAAACTACGAGTAATTTTGAAAGTGGTACCGCTGAAAGTATATTTATAGCAGGAATGTTTGTAAATTATGGAAATGAATATGCTGAATTGTGTTTCCGATTTGGTTCCAAAGAAGAAGGTAATCAAATCCTTGAACATGTAAAAAATATGGAGCAAACTGTTTATGATTATGGATGGGACGGTAAGTGGTTTCTACGTGCATTTGATGCATTTGGTAATAAGGTAGGTAGCCATGAATCCGAGGAAGGGCAAATATATATTGAACCTCAAGGAATGTGCGTAATGGCTGGTATCGGTGTAGAAAATGGTTATGCTATAAAAGCACTAGATTCTGTACACGAAAGGCTAGTAAATGACTATGGAGTGGAGCTATTATCACCATGTTATACTGAATATCATGTGGAGCTAGGAGAAATATCCAGTTATCCACCAGGATATAAGGAAAATGGATCTGTTTTCTGTCATAATAACCCTTGGATCAGTATTGCTGAAACAAAAATAGGTCGTGGAGATCAAGCTTTTGATATCTATAGGAGATTATCCCCTGCATATGTTGAAAGTGTAAGTGAAATCCATAGAACGGAGCCTTATGTGTATAGTCAAACCATAGCAGGCCGCGAGAGTTCATCTTTAGGTGAAGCAAAGAATAGCTGGCTCACTGGAACAGCAGCATGGTCCTTTGTTAGTATTAGTCAAGCAATTCTAGGTATAAAACCTGATTATGACGGTTTAAGGATTGAACCCTGTCTTCCTAAAGAAATCAATTCCTATAAAGTTCAGAGGATTTTTAGGGATTGTAAATATCTTATAGAAGTATTAGATGAAAATCTTGGATATGTTGAAATAACAATAGATGGCGAGGTATTAAATGATGGTTTGATCCCTTTACAAAATAAAGATATATGCCAAGTTAAAGTTAAGATATAGTAATCTAATGGTATTAAATAACAAAATAGAGTTTTAATAATCTTATCCTCTTTAATTATTGTTAATTCTGGGCACAATCGAGTAGCTAGAAGACAAGATAATTAATTCTGTTTTCTTTGCTCTCATAGAACTGGACTTACGTTTACCGTATCTAGCTATATAGATTATTTCATTTTCTCCTATATTCATATTTATAAAAGGCAACGCACTAGCATTGTATCAATACTAGTGCGGTATAGCCTATCAGCTACATCAATTCTAATGCTTTTTCTACTACATTTTCAACTGTAAAACCAAATTTCTCAAATAATAGGTTTGCTGGTGCTGAGGCACCAAAACTTTCCATTGAGATGATTTTACCATTCATACCAACATATTTGTGCCATCCTAATGAACTACCTGCTTCCACAGCAAGTCTTTTAGTAATATTACTTGGAAGTACCTCTTCCTTATACTCATCGGATTGTTCTTCAAATAATTCCCATGAAGGCATACTTACTACTCTAACACCGATTCCCTTTTCTTCTAATACTTTAGAAGCTTCATATACTAGTTGAACTTCTGAACCAGTACCTATTAGAATCATATCTAGGTTGGCTTTTTCTTTTTTGATTACATAGCCACCTTTTAAAGCATCTTTACCTGAACCATCTAAAAGAGGTAATGCTTGACGAGTAAGAGCTAGTCCTGTAGGCCCTGATGTTCTAGTAAGTGCTGTATACCAAGCAGCTGCAGTTTCTCTAGCATCTGCAGGTCTAAACATTACAAAGTTTGGCATGGATCTAAACATAGCCAGTTGCTCAATTGGTTGGTGCGTAGGTCCATCTTCTCCAACTCCTATACTATCATGCGTCAATACATATGTTATTGGCAAGTTCATCAATGAGGCCAATCTCATAGAATGTTTCATATAGTCACTAAATATAAAGAACGTTCCACCATATGGTCTTAGTCCACCATGTAAATACATACCATTTAGTATACCACCCATACCGTGCTCTCTAACTCCAAATCTTATATTGGAGCCTTTATAGTTCTCAACGGAGAAGTCCTCTCGAGTATTCATGTATGTTTTATTAGATGGGGCTAAGTCAGCCGACCCACCTATTAGATTCGGTAATTTTTCTGCTAATCTATTAATAAGAATTCCTGATGCTTCCCTAGTTGCAATATCCTTTTCAAATCCCCAGAACTCTTCAGACTCTAAATAATCCATAGGTAATTCTAAGGAAGTCCAAGCTTCAAATTCCTCTGCTAGTTCAGGATAATTTTTCTTATATTCCTCAAATTTCTTGTTCCATTCATCATTTGATTCTTTACCCTTATTTACTAATTCACTCATATATTCTCTAACATCTTCAGGTACTATAAAAGGTTCATCTGACCAATTGAAAAATTCTTTCATACCCTTCATATCTTCTGCACCTAATGGCTCACCATGGGCAGAATTTTTACCTTGTTTACTTGGGCTGCCGTATCCTATTTCAGTAGTTATTTTTATTAATGTTGGTTGTGATAAATTTTTCTTTGCTAATTCAATTTTAGATAAAATATCTTCTATATCATTTCCATCTTTAACTTCAAGGGTTTCCCATCCAAAAGCTTCAAATCTCTTGCTTACATCTTCTCTAAATGCTAAATCCGTACTACCTTCAATGGTAATTGAGTTTGAATCATAAAGTACAATTAATTTACCTAGTCCTAAGGAGCCAGCAAGGGAAGTAGCCTCATATCCTATACCTTCCATCATACAACCATCTCCCGCTATGACATAGGTATAGTGATCAACTAAATTATTGTCTTCTTTATTGAAATGTGCAGCCAAATGAGCTTCTGCCATGGCCATACCTACTGCATTGGCCATACCCTGACCTAGTGGCCCTGTAGTCACTTCTACACCTACTGTATGACCATATTCAGGATGTCCTGGTGTTTTACTATCAAATTGTCTAAAGTTTTCTAAGTCTTCACTAGTAAGTCCATATTCAAATAGATGTAGTAGTGAATAAATAAGTGCAGAACCATGACCAGCTGAAAGTACAAATCTATCTCTATTTATCCAATTAGGATTTTTAGGATTGTGATTCATTGTTTTTCCCCAAAGTGTATAAGCCATAGGTGCGGCACCTAAAGGCAAACCAGGATGACCTGACTTCGCCTTTTCTACCATTTCGGCAGATAAAACCCTGATGGTATTAATTGTTTTTTGTTCAATATTCATCTTTTAATCTCCTTTACCTTTTAAATACATTTTCACTTAATACTATAACCTATATGATACTGATAAATCAAGAAATCTATTGATTATCTCTTGATTAAATCCTTTGAGTGTTTTTCAACCATAAATTTAATTAATTCAATATCTAAAGTCTTGATTTCTCTATTTTCCATGATGATCTTTCCATCTACTATTACTGTATCCACATCTGAACCATGGGCTGAGTAGCTGATGGCAGATACTAAATTATGTCTTGGATAGAAGTGTGGTTTATCAAGATCTAATAGAATGATATCAGCTTTCTTACCAACTTCAATTGAACCAATCTCGTCATCCAATCCAAGTGCCCTTGCTCCATTTATAGTCCCCATTTTAATAGCAGATAGAGCTGATACTGATAAAGCATCCATATTGACTGCTTTATTCACTATAGATGCTAAGTTGATCTCTTCAAACATATCTAGATTATTATTACTAGATGAGCCATCGGTCCCAAGAGCTACTGGTATGCCCATCTTTAACATCTTATCTATTGGTGCAAAACCTGATGCTAGTTTTAGATTACTCGTTGGGTTGTTTACTGGATATACATTGTATTTTAGAAGTATATCCATATCTTCATCATCTAAATGGACACAGTGGGCTGCAATTGTATGAATATCAAAGAATCCTAAATCTCGAAGATATTTAACAGGGGATTTCCCATGTTCTTTTATACTATCTTCTACTTCAACTTTTGTTTCAGACAGATGAATATTGAGTCCTGTATTTAATTCTTTTGCTAAATCAATACATTTTGATAGAAAATCACTATCAGTTGTATATATGGCATGGGGAGCTACCATTATTTTAATTCGTCCATTACCTTTTCCATGCCAATTATTATAAAATTCCCTTGTCTCCTTAAGTTTTTCATCAGCATCTGTAAAAGCTGTCATTCCCCTAGTGAGTACACCTCGGATTCCAGATTGTTCTACTCCTTTAGCTACATCTTCCATGAAGTCATACATATCACAAAAAGTTGTAGTACCAGACTTTATCATCTCCACTATACTAAGTAGAGAACCCCAGTATATATCTTCACCATTCATTTTTTCCTCTATAGGCCATATCTTATCTGACAACCATGATTGAAGTGGCATATCATCAGCATAATTCCTTAGTAATGACATACCTATATGAGTATGAGAATTCACCAGACCTGGCATAGCCAGTTTATTTTTTCCATCAATGATCCTATGGATTTCCTTATTTTCAATATCATCCCCAATATATTCAATCTTGTCATCTACAATATAGATATTGGAGTTAAATATCTGACTATCATCTCCATCTATCGGCAATATATCTATATTTTTTATTAAAATGTTCATCTAAACAGCTCCTTATTATCAGTGTCATTCTATAAAATTATTTCATTCTAAGTCTATAAATTGTCTCTTTATTAATTTTGTCAATAAAATATAAAGAATAATAGAAAGCAACATAAAGATACCCACAAGTATAAGATATACATACATTATATCTAAAATAGGCAATAAGTACTTAACTAAAAAGAATAATCCTGCTACTAGCAAAGCTCCTACACCTATGGATATAAGAACGTTGAAGTTTTGTTTCATAGCTCTTTGTGGATTATCCCATATGAGCATGGGTCTAGCAATATCTATTATCATACCAATTTGAGTCATAGGAATACTTCCCAATAGTCCAATGACT
>JAAYGX010000134.1 GCA_012735585.1 Tissierella sp. | reverse complement strand
TCTCCATATTTATCCCTTATCTCTAAGCCATATTGCTCCTCGTTTTTCTTGATTAAATCATTTTTAAATCCTTCAAATTTTTCTTTGTCACTCATAATAGTTTCTCCTTTCAATGAAGAGATTGTTTTATTGACATTTTTGATCAATAATTCAATCCTAATTTTTTCTTGATTAAGATGGATTAAATGTTCTTGTAGAGATTTTTCAATATTATAATCTGATGAATTTAGGATATTATCTATATCTTCTAGCCCAATGCCTAACTCTTTGTAGAATAGTATCTGCTGTAATAGATTGACTTGATTTTCCCCATATATCCTATATCCATTTGAGCTAATCCTTTTAGGTTTAAGTAACCCAATTTCATCATAATATCTTAGGGTTCGAGTAGTTACCCCAGATATCCTTGCTAACTTACTGATTGAATACTCCATCTAACCACCTCCTAGATAAAATGATAAACCATTACGCAACGTTAAGGTCAATAAGTTTATTTGAATATATCATAATTAAAATCCAGTGTAAATAACCTAAATCTAGTCAAATAAAAAATGCATCTCCAAATAATTGCATTAAAAATTATATAACATTTTTTAGAACTTTATCAGAGACTCGACAAAGCTATCAAGATTAAAGATATGCAGGATTCAGTGGTATAAGGGGAGTTATTATAAGTTCTTTAGCAGGAGGACTCTTCCCAGGTGGTCCCTATATATACTATCCTTTCGTTTTGAGTTTCAAAGATAAGGAACTACCTTTTTGTTTTATATCAAGATTGTTAGCCCACCTTTTAGAAATGGTTCTTGTTTAATAGATAAAAAAGCAAAGTCCTAAGATTTTTAGCGGACTTTGCTTTCAGTTTTATTTCTTAAATTTTGTATTGCATATTTACCTTAGGAAAAATCCCCCAAATAAAAGTACTCTATATCCTGCTCTGTAAAATTATTTATTAAAATTTCCTCTTGTCCTGATACTAATATACAAGTTACTGGTCCAGCAGATTTATTTACATCTACTGCTACATTTTCTCTATAATTAAATTCTAATTTATTACTTTTACAAAGTTCTCCAATCTCATAATCAATACCCTTAGACCCTACTGGAAGTATCTCATTAACCCCTGAGATATTACTAATATTACTGATCATTTTTATAATAAATGGATCACTAGAGTTTACAATTTCTAAACCAACCTTCGGTCTTCCTATTAAAAAAAGTGCATCCCCTTTATATGTTTTTGGTTTAATCCAGGTCTTTAAATCAATAGTTCCTATTCCCGTCACTCCTATGGAAGTCTGTGAAGTAGGCATATTTTCTTCTGTGCTTCCTGTAAAGACTATATCCTTTTCTAATCCACAATCAATGATAGCCTTTTGTATCCCACTGATAATTCTTTCTCCTGTAGGTTTCATTTCAATACAGAAATTGTTCACCAAAATAATGGGTTTTGCTCGGAAAGCTAGCAATTCAATTAAAACCACACCTGCTGTCAGATACCCTACTAACTCTTCATTGGCCTTGACCACATCTCCTTCTTTCATACCAATCGCACCGCAAGTATCACAAGCTATCACCATCATAGTATCTTCATTTTGATATAACAAGGTTAAATCCCTAAACTTTTCTACTTTCATCTCTCACCATTTATTCCTTTATAATTTTATCTTTTAATAGTTTATATAAAATTGCCGCTACTACTACATTAAATGTTGAAGCCAACATTAAAGGACCTAGCAGTATAAAAAATAATTCTTTCCCATTAGGAATAATTCCTAAATACTCCATCAACATTACACTTAAATAGGTTGCCACTACTCCATTTAACAAAATAGCTATTATGCTATTTAAAGTAATATTTATACGATTATTCAAATATCCGTATAACCAACATACAAATGCCATAGTCAACATCAATAAAATATGTATAGGCACCGTCATAGGAAACCCACTTGTCATTGCAGTAAGCAAATGGCCTACCCCACCAACTATAGCACCAGATGTTGGCCAAAATAGCAAACCAGCAAAGAAAGCTGGCAAAGAATCTAAGGCAATAGAACCCATGACGTTTACTTGAGCACCTACAAAAGATAAAGCAAGTAAAATTGCCATATAAACCAACCTTCTTGTCTTGTTTCGCTGTGTACTTTGAGATAAACTGTTCATGATAAACCTCCTGAAATTTTATTTTTTAAAACTAAAAAATTAAGTGATGTAAAGCAAAAAAATAAAGTCTACAATCAATAAAAATTGATCATAAACTTTACCGTCGCTTACGAATAATATGATTCAGGCAGGTCTCCTGGCTGAGATTCATCGCAATTGTACTCCTTCCCGTTTCCAGTGGTTATATACATGCTCCTCTTTTACAGTGGTGGGTCCGCTCGGGATTTGCACCCGATTCCCTATTCTCCAATATGGCACCTGATTCATACTTATGAAATTATATATATTATACAAAACTTTGCTCGTTTTGTAAAGTGTGAGGAGATCTAATGAATTACTCACCTAACTTACATATTACTTAGCTATTTGCATATCAACCTTGAATATATGTTCGTAATCCTGTATAATAGAATTAGCATTATTTATTTACTATAAGCCTTAATTGCATCTAGGAGGATATTTATGACAGGAAAAACACATGTGGCTATAGGAGTTGTTACAGGATTAACTATATCTGTTGGACAGTCCTTAGAAAATCAATTGATTATTGTATTAACATCTGTTATCGGTTCTTTAGCTCCAGATTTGGACCATCCAAAAGCTAAGTTGAATCAAAAGTTATTATTTCTTAAAAATCAGTTCTTTAGGACACTATTCTATCTGGTGATTGCACTTGGATTTATCTATCTATATTTAATTACACAAAACAATATATTTGGACTTTTAGGTATAATGACTTTTTTTATTGGAATATCCAATCATAGAGGTTTTACCCATAGTATAGTAGGTTTCCTAGTATTTTCATCTATTGTAAGATTAGTTGCCGAAAGATATAATTTACCTTCTATATCTACCGGATTTATAATTGGATATATATCCCACTTGCTGGCTGATTTTTTCACTATAAAAGGTATTAAGTTATTTTATCCAGTAAAAACAAATATCTCGTCTCCTATTCTCATTAGAACCAATGGTGTTATAGAAAAGTTAATCTTCTCATTTCTAAGTTTATATTCAGTATTTCTATTATATAAATATATGATAATATAATTCTATATTCTAATGGCCATAGTAAAATAAAGACTATGGCCATCAAACTCTTAAAACATATGACTAAACTTAAACTTCCTTCACTTCTACTATTGATATTGAATATATTGTAATGAAGTTATCAATAGTGGGAGTGATAATAATGCAATATTGTAATGTTTTAAATACACTAAATACTGTTAGAATAAAAGGATACGATCATGAAGAGGTTGCTATCACATCGTCTGATATTGCCTATGCCGCTTCACATCCTAATGCTATAATTCTAGTCACAGATGAAAATTGGCAGGACGCCTATGCCGCTTGCCCCCTAGTTCATCATCCTATAAATGCACCAATTCTTTTTACTTATAAAAATTATATAAATCAACAAACTATTAATCAAATACTAAAATTAGACCCAACCGGTTACAACGGAATAGAAATCTTTCTAATAGGTGATATATCATATTTTGTAGAACAGCAGCTTAACTATCTAGGCTTTAGCACCTTTAGAATAGACGGTTCTGATTTTTATGAACTATCAGCTAATATTGCATCTTACCAAGAATATCCACAAGATATTATAATAATTCCTTCAGATGATTATAGAGAAGGTATGTGCACTTGCTCCTTTGTAGCTCATGCTGGGGCAACTATTTTATTTACAGAAAAATATTGTTTACCTAAATATACTAAAGAGGTAATCCAATTAACAAATAACCCCAATATTTATATTGTGGGTAGTTATAATACTATTTCTACTTCTATTGAAGAAGAGATACGTAATCTAAATATACAATCTTTAGACCGTATATCCGGTGTAGATTCATATGAAATTGCCGTTAATTTTGCAAAATATAGGGATCATGAAAATGAATTTGGGTGGGGTAGGACATATAGAGATGGACATGGGTTTACCTTTGTATCGATTTATAGACCACTTGATAGTCCTGCTACTGCATTATTTGGGCATTTAGGTAAGCATACCCCAACTTTAACCATTGATCCAGATTATGTACCAGATGTAACAGCTACCTATATTGAATCTGTTAAGCCTATACCACCTGAGGAGCCTACGCCACCTTTTATGCACGGTTGGATTGTTGGATGTAATAATATAATCTCTTATGAGACTCAACTGGAAATTGAAAATCTACTATCTATAGATGAACACCATATGCATTGATTAATATAATGATGCGACAAATGCTGATGATATAGCAGTTTGTCGCATCATTTTTATTGATTATCCTAAATTTTCATATATCATCCAATTTATTAAACTTGTATCTTATTTCTACCCTGATATAAATTCAGAATCCTTTTTAATTAACACAATATTTTAACTTACATATTGTTTGGCTTGGATATTAAACATTTCTGCATATAGCCTATTTTCCTCCATTAATTCCTTATGAGTTCCTTCTTCTAGGATTTCTCCTTTATCTAGTACGATGATTCGATCTGCTATTCTTGTGCTTGAAAGCCGATGGGATATAAATATAGAAGTCTTTCCCTCTGTAAGCTGGATTAAGTTTTCAAATACTTCCTCTTCACTTTTTGGATCCAGTGCTGCCGTTGGTTCATCTAGGATAACGATGCTACCATCTCTAGCAAGAGCCCGAGATATGGCAATCTTTTGTTCTTGCCCACCAGATGGTAATAATCCCTTATCGTCATGGATTTTCGTAAAATGACTTTTAACTCCCTTTGGTTGACTTTCAACCCATGATTTAATCCCTGTCTCTTCTAATTTCTCCCATAAGAGCCCAATATCTTCTTCCGTTATGAAATCCTCCTCTTTCCCTAAGATATTTTCGTCCAACTGAATTGGCAGCAGCTTGAAATCTTGAAATACAATGGATAACTGCTTTTTATATTCTTCCATAGATAGACTTTGAATATCTATACCATTAATAAGGATTCTTCCTTTCTGAGGCTTATATAATCTACATAATAGCTTTATTATGGTAGTCTTACCTGCACCATTTTTCCCGACGATTGCTATGGTTTCTCCTGGATATATATTAAAACTTACATCCTTTAATGTATCCTCTTGGGCTGTTGGATATCTAAAAGTGATATTTTCAAAGGTTAAAGCTACAGGTTTTGACAGGGAACCGCTAAATTCTCCCTCTTTCCCTACTTCATCAATATTTAAAAACTCATAATAGGGGTTTAGATTAAAGCTTAAAGTAATTAAATCCGTATACCCCTGAATTAGGGTGTTAAAGGATCTGCTTAATTGATTGCTGGCACCATAAAGCATGGTAAATGTACCAACAGTAATGCGAGCAGCCAATAGGCTAAGCCCCAATATAATAAAAGTAATTGTTAGTTGAATCTGTACAATAGATTGGGCCAATCCATTCCAAAGTCCATTTTTCGTAAAATATGCATGATTAATATGAAGGATTTTGTCCATTGTATCTTCTGCCTTCTTTAAGAAAAATTTGTCCCCTTTATATATTCGAAGATCCTTTGCAAAACGAAAATCCGTAGCAACAGAAACCAAGTATCGATAGGCACGATTTTCCGGAATACCTCTCTTGGCATTATCGATATCTAAATCTTTAATCTTACTAAAACAAGGAATGGTAACTATATTGCATATTAGAATAACCAGGATCAATCGCCAATCATTCTGTATCAATATACCTATTACCATAATTATCGTAATCAAAGAAGCACCCATACTTGAAATAGTCTCTGTAAATGCAACTATATTATAAGTTCCTTGCTTTCCTCTTTCTAGTAAATCTAAGTTGGATTTTTTTTCGCTATCTTGTAAATCTATATTAGTAGATTTGATTCCTAAGTTTTTAACAGTACTTAGAGTAATCGCGTAGGTGTGAACAATTAGGTAATTTTTACACACAGAAATAGCCATTTGAAATAGAAAATTACCAAATGCTAATCCACCTATATAGAGTAATATCATAGGAATCCTTCCCATCTCCAATAATTCATCTAATATATATTTAGGTAGTATGATATTGATTAAAGGAGCTAAGCCTTGAAAAATTGAAAGTGCAAATATCAATGGCAACATATATTTATTGTCCCTAGAAATTTCCTTTAAATATCGTGGTAAGGATTTTAGTTTAATTTTCATATAATACTTCCTCCTTGCCTTGATCCGACTCCCTGTAATATTTGGCTTGGATATGAAATAGCTCTTTATACTCTCCATTTAAGTCCATCAATTCATCGTGAGTACCTAATTCTACAATCCTTCCGTCTTTTAGATAGGCAACTCTATCACAGAATTTTGTACTGGCTAAACGATGGGATATATAAAGACTGGTTTTTTCTTTACTAAGGGAATCATATTGCTCATATAGACTTGCCTCAGCCAATGGATCTAGGGCTGCTGTTGGTTCATCCAACATAAGAAATCTATTGTTTTTATAGAGTGCCCTTGCTAAGTACAATTTTTGTCGTTGTCCCCCTGAGATATCCAAACCTTCATCATCTAGAATTCTTAAGAGAATAGTCTCCATACCATTAGAAAGTCCATCCATTATTTGCTCAATCCTGGAGTCATTGATTGCTTTACTTAATCTTTCTTCATCTGCACTTTCTTCCAAAGTTATATTGTCTCTAATTGAAAAGGGGAATACCATAGCATCTTGAAATACTGCCCCTATTATTTCCCAGTAAATATCATCAGGTATTTGGTTGATATCTATGCCATTTAAATAAATCGTACCTGAACTTGGTTTATACAATTTACATAAAAGCTTAATTAAAGTACTCTTACCCGAACCATTTTCTCCAACAAGAGCCATCTTTTCCCCAGGTCTTATGGTTAGATTTAAATGATTTAAAACATCATTCTCAGAATTTGGATATCTAAAACTAACATCCACAATATCTACTGTCACTGAATCTCCGCCTATTGTCTTCTTTATATCCTTTATTTCTACTGAATCTTTTAATACTTGATTTTCCTCTTCCATTAAGCTAATAAAATGGAAAAATCTATTACTCTCTTTTCGAATATCTGATATTTGTTTCATGCTTTCCTGTAGTATCACAACTAAAGAAGTAGTTCCTGTGGTATAGAGGAAAAACTCAGACGCATCGATTTGATTTACTAATAATAGTCTAGCAATGTAACTAAATACGACTACATCTCTTAAAATATTTAAAACTGCTACAGCAGTATCCATTTGAATATTTTTTTTACTTACTGATTTTGCAATGATCTTGAATTGGTTGATTAATTTATTACAGTAACTTTCCAATATCTCTATTAATGAATAAAGTCGAATGTCCTTGCCATAACTTGGATCCGTCATAATATTTGTGGTTTGGAAGTATCTTCTTTCATACTCTCCCCATTGATTCCAAGTGGATTCATCGAAGGAAGCAGCCTTTGAGCTAAAGTAAAAAGAACCTAATACCAAGATAAACAGTACCAACATAATCCAAAAAGATAATGTAGACATCAAGCTTAAAAATCCAATGGATGCAAATAAATTTCCAAATAAACTGAGTATCATAAGGATTATTCCACCTGCCCCTTGCATAGGACCTTTAACAGATATGTCTGCCAACGCTATCTTTGTCAATTGCTTGGGGTCAAGGGTGTTTTCATAAGGCATGGTCAAAGAATATTCTATTAAATCACGAATTAGATGGTACCGCACATTATTCATCCTCATTCTATAATTGCCCCTTAAAAAAGATGTTCCCATGGCACATAAAATGGACAGTAACCCACCTAAAATTACATACTGTATCATCAAAGATGAGTCCCCTTCAACTGTTAAGGAGATAACCTTTGCAGGAACAATGACCCATATAAATGGATATATGGATGAAAGAATCGTAAAAACGATCATAATTGGTATCATGAGAAAATCATATTCCCTAATCTTTTTAAATAAAAATCGAATGGTTTTAAACATTAAAATACCCCCTTTCACAGTTAGTATATCATAGGGATAAGGGGGTTTACACACCTATTTTTAGCGAAATTAAGCTAGTAAATCTATATCTTAATAATGTATTTCGTCTTTATTTTAGAAAACAATTCTTCTAATTCCAATGCATCTTTATAGCGCCTATTTTTTATATATGCCTCTTTTAAGGCATCCTTATGGAAATTCATAAAGCCATATCGACCGTCCTTAAGAAATCGATTCATTAAGGATTCTAATAATGGAATGTAGTTCTGTGAATTTTCTGGACTACCTATTAATTGTAGCTTGGTAACTTCTAGTGTTTTTACCATCTCATCATAATAATGTCTATTAAACTGAGCCCAGGTTTCCAATGATTTATTTTTCGTCTTATATTCCTTCATACATTCTTCCATTTTATTTATCCAATCCTTGGCTTCTTCTATATTGCCAACTTTAGTCTCTAGTATAGCCCATTTGTGACATGCACTAAAATTATCCTTACTGGATTTCTCTAAATACTCCCTAGATTTCTTATAATCTCCTAGAGAAATATAAGTAGCTCCCATATTGTAATACATCGTATCTAATTCCTTGGTCCAGTTGGTATTTTTAAGTAAGTTCATGGACTTTTGATATTCTTCAATCATGGCTTCTTCCATATTATAAGCGGAATAGATGCCGCCCAATAGTAAATATATTTGAGACAATGCCCAGGTATTTCCTTCAGCCAATGCAAGGTTCAGTGCCATATTGGATAACTTATTTACTTGGCTATATTCTCCTCTACTCCAGTAAGTCCACATAAGTTCCAAAGTAGAATAACTATTTTGTAGTATCCTTTGGGCCTTGACCCCTTTTTCTAAGGTAATATCCCTATCCTCGTATCTATGGATTAGATAATACCAGCCCAGTTGCTCTTGATTCATAAAGTCCACACATTGGTCAAGGACATTTAGCACATCTTTATCCTCAAACTCCATTGCCCTAATAATCATCCACTCCAAAGCTAAAGGACTATAATTGAGTCTATCATTGTCTTGCCCCAATATGGCTAAAGATTCATGTTTAAACTGATAGATTGTTTCATGAAAATATTGATTGATATAATGACTCATATTCTCTATAAACTCTGTATCATTTTCATAGCAAATCCCTAATTCATTGTATAATTCCACAAGCATATCAGGATCTATTTTCTGCTTACCCCTCTCTATTTTTGAAAGAGTACTTACGCTGCATATGCGACCAGCAACTTCTTTAAGCTCCTTACCTTGGCGTAGCCTTTCGATTCTAAGCATTTGTCCTTCAATATTGATATTATTAAGCATAGTGATCACTTCCTAAAGATTGTTTCATTGCTTTGAATACACTACCATTTTTAAGACTTTCTAAAGATTCCATTGCCCAATTTGGGAAAGAATCTCTTTGGGATGCAAAAATAAGCGTAAGTAATGGAGACATCCACTCATCTGTTATCTTTTCTTTTAAATCAAATTCACCATATTCATGAAGAAAAACATCTTTCATATCTTCTTTTAATGAGCTACATACATTTCGTATGTCATTGTATCCATATCCCACTCCCAATAGATTGTAATCAAACATAAATGCACTGGATTTATCCTTAGCTACAACCAGATTCGTATAATAAAAATCATTATAATTAAGGCATACTTTATAGCCCTCATGTTGATTTAGTAACTCTTTCTCATGCAATTTTAGGAATCTAAAACACTCATTATCCGAATCATATTCTTGAATTGTTTCAAGATTTTCCTTTGTGAGCAACTTAGCTTCAGAATAAAAATTATTTTTTTCATCTTCCGTTAATTTAATTGAATGAATCTGCTTATACCACTTTGCTATGGCTTTTATCACCTTTTCATCGGATAAATCGTCTTTAATCCCTATCCTAAATTTATCATTTGAATTCATATCTTCCATAATGATACAGTTATCTGTTTGATATAATATTGGAATTGTATCTATGTTATCGTTTTTTAACTTTCTATAACATAAAATCTCTCTTTTGTACTCTTCCTTTTCAAAGTACTTCATAACTGCTGTTTTGTCATCAATTTTTATTCTATAAACATAGATTCCATCTTTACTTTGTAAGTTTTCAAAATAATTTGCTTCAATATCCATTTTTTCTAATTCACTTTTTAATAATTCAATTACCACTCCAACACCCCTTATATAGGCAATTTAATATGTTTTTATCTAATATATACTTACTTTAATTATATATTAAGACCAACTACTTTGCCATCCAATTTAGAGAACCTCCTAATCATGAAAGAAAGTATTTCTCCACTCTGAAAAATAAAACTAGAAATATAGATTTAAAAAAGGATCGACCTAGAAGATGCTTTTCTAGGTCAATCCTTTCCTACTACTCCCAATAGGATAATCTCAAAAACATATTGATAATTTTCACTATTTCATTAAACTCTTCTTCTAGTAAAACATTATACTCTTTTCCAAGGATACCTCTTGACTCTAGACTCCATAAAAAAGATTTAAAGTTCGGATATCGATCTATATTTTTCTTTACTCGATATATCAAGTCTTCCAACTTCTGATATTTCTCAGTATTGTTCAGTTTTTCATTTTTATATAGGGTTTTATCTAATAGCAATTCTAAGGGCTTTGTAATAATATAACGATAATCATCTGCATTGTCTGGTAGAAAATCATCTACATAATTCATATAGCTTTCACATACGATTCTATACATGATATCTCCCCTTAAATATTGGTAATTGTTTAGTAAATTGCGCCTTTTTAGATTCATATAAATCATCTCTTGATAAGACCTCATCTATGATTTGATTTATCAAGTCTTTATCAGCATTTTTGATTAAAATATCAATATCTTCTATGTCCTTTTGCTCTAATCTGATTATTTTACTCACAATTATATCTTCAATTGATAGTAAATAAACATTTAAGAATTTAAATCTATCCAGTTTTCTTGCTCTTTCCTTATATTTCGGCGATAGTAATGTGCTGCTATATTCCAACATATCGAAATCTCTTAATTGAACAAAGACCTTCCCTAATTTAGCCGAATAATCCAAATCAATAAAATCAAAATCCCTTGTAGCTCTTTCGGTATAGCCTCCTAAAATACAAGCAGCACCTCCTAAAAAATAGATGTCAAAGGGTTCTATATCAAAAACCTTTGATACCTCTTCCATATCTTTGATTCTATCTTCTAATTGTCTTTTTAATTCCATTGCATCACCTATTTATCAATCTATTTTTAGTTTATTCTAACTATTTAACTTCAACGCTTACTTTAATTATATATTAGGATTAGGCACTTTGTCTAATACAAATAGTTTTCCTAGGTTTCGTCAAACTATAGCTGATTTATAGATTTTACCAATGTAGCTATTATTATTATTCTAGTAGCATACAAAATCGAATATCTATTTTAGGGTGAATACTTTTATTTAGTTAGTCTAGTTACATCATTAATATACTTATTAGTCAATAATTCTTGATAAGCAGCATACCCTATTTTCTTTATATGAGCAGCAACATCTTGCAACTCGTTGTCTTCTATTTTCTCTAATTTCTTTATACTTTGCGCTTCAATTATTTTTGTAGATTTAATAGATTCGTACTCATCTATATTAAATCTCCATAGGACCAACTTTTCTCCATACCTATTTCTTAGTTTATCAGCAATTTGTAACCCCTCTGGATCAAAATCACCTGAGTAATAAATATAATCCACATTGTGGATCTAAGTCAATACTTTGGACAAAATTTTAGGTTTTTTTAGTTCTCCGCCACCCTTGACAAACCAAACATAAATGCTATTAGGGTATCACCCAAAGGCGAAAAACTCAAAGCAAGCTAAGTTAAATTTTGCC
>JAAYGX010000133.1 GCA_012735585.1 Tissierella sp. | reverse complement strand
CCTGATAAGTTAAGATTAACCTTGGAAACCACCTTCGCTAAGAGTTTTCAATTGGTCTTTGAAAAAGGTGAGAAATATATTGAGAAGACTTATAAAAAGGATAAGAAAATATTAGAACATGATTTAATTAACTACGCAATAGATAGAGACTTTTCTAAAAAACATATTAAAAAATTGGATAAACAGTCTAATCAATCTAAGAGAATAAACAAATCTGTTACACTTTTTGAAGGCGGTGTTCTAGGATTTTTAGGAGTTGGGCTACCAGATATACCGGTTTTTATAGCTATGATTATGAGGACTATTTATGAAGTGGCCCTAAGCTATGGATATGATTATAACAATGATAAGGAAAGATCCTATATACTCCTTACAATATGTGGAGCAATGTCCTATGGAGAAAAACAAAAATACTATAATGAACAAATAGACCATCTTGGAAGCTTATTAGATAAAGATATGGAAGTTAAGGTGGATCTAAAAGAACAGATGGAGGAAACATCACAAATATTAGCAGACAGTATGTTGGTTGGAAAATTTGTCCAAGGAATTCCTGTGGTTGGAACAATAGGTGGAGTAATTAATTATACAATTATAAATAAAATAGGAAAATTTGCAAGTATTAAGTATAAAAAAAGATATTTACTTGGAAAAGAAAGGGGATAATGATGTTATCCTTTGCCTTTATGGGGTAATTAAGTAATAGTAAAATCTTAGGAGGGATATCTATGTCACAATATCATGAACCAGTAGAATTTTTAGATGCAAAGGCTATGGATATATCAAGGGCCTTAAATAGTTTGAAGGAAGAAATTGAAGCAGTGGATTGGTACAATCAAAGAGTTATGGCAACTAAGGATGAATCATTAAAAGCGATAATGGCCCATAATAGAGATGAGGAAATAGAGCACGCTGTTATGTCCATTGAATGGCTAAGAAGAAATATGGATAAGTGGGATGAGGAACTAAGAACATACTTATTTACAGAAGGAGATATTACCGAATTAGAAGAAGCAGCAGAAGGTGAAGAAGAGGAAGATACTACAACTAGCCTAAATATTGGAGATTTAAAATAGGAGGAATATGAAATGTTATATCGAGATTTAGCACCTATAACAAAGGCAGCTTGGAAAGAAATCGACGAAAGAGCAGCGGAAGTTCTAAAATCATATTTATCAGGCAGAAGAGTAGTAAATGTAAATGGACCAAAGGGTCTTGATTACAACGTTATAACAGAAGGAAGACTTACAAATATTGAAACAGATGGCCAAGTAAATTATGGAACATACCAAGTTTTACCTTTGACTGAATCAAGAGTCGAATTTGAAATGAATCGATGGGAATTAGATAATATTGAACGTGGAGCAAAGGACGTTGATTATGAGCCTTTAGAAAATGCAATGAAAAATTTAGCATTATTTGAGGAAGAGGCTATTTATAATGGATTAAAAAACTCCAATATTAAAGGATTAAAAGATTATTCTAAGGAAGAAATATCTTTTGGAAAAGGACCTACAGAAATAATGGAAGCGATAACAAAAGGACTTATTCAGTTAAAAAAATCATATGAACAAGGACCATTTGCCCTTGTAGTAAATGTAGAAGCTTATACTAGGATATTATCTAAAGAAACAGCATATCCATTAGATGAAAGAATCAAAGACCTAATCGGTGGCAACATCATATTAAATCATGTAATAGATGGAGCCTACTTATTACCACAGGATCATGATGATTTAGAATTGACAATCGGAAAAGATTATTCAATCGGGTATCAATCTTATACAGATGAAAAAGTAAAATTCTTTGCGACGGAGTCCTTTACCTTTAGAGTTTTAAACCCAGATTTAATAGTTAAATATAGGTTATAATAAGGTAAAAGATTGATATCTATACTATTTACAGTATACATTGCACCTGACAATTATGTTAGGTGCTTTTATTATGTAGAATTTTATTATGGACTTGCTGAGAAATACAGTATTGAGAATAATTTATAAGCCTTAAGAATATTTATGAATCAAGAAGATCAATTGTGGTGAAATAATTATTCTGAAAAGAGGGATCTAAATGAATAAAAAAACAATGTGTATTTGGAAGTCCTATCGTTTTCCAATTATTCTCTTAGTGTCAATTATTATTGGTAGTATGATTGGACTTATAATGGGTGAAAAAGCAGTTGTATTTAAACCATTGGGTGATATTTTTATTAACTTCATGTTTACAGTAGTAGTACCCCTTGTATTCTTGAGTATATCCAGTGCAGTTGCTAATATGGCCAATATGAAAAGACTAGGAAGTATACTTAAAAATCTATTATTAGTATTTTTAGTAACAGGACTTATTGCATCCATTATTATGATATTTTTTGTAACAATAATACCTCCTGCACAGGGGGTTACTTTGACTGTAGCAGTGGGAGAGGAGATTAATAAAATTAGTTTAGCCGACCAAATTGTAAAGGCAATTACGGTTACTGATTTTACAGAACTAATTTCAAGAAGGAACATGCTGCCCCTTATCGTATTTTCCGTATTTTTTGGATTTTGTATTACATCAATGGGTGAAGTAGGAAAGAAGGTTGCAAGTGCATTAGATACTTTATCCAAAGTAATGATGAAAATGGTAAACTATGTGATGTACTATGCTCCAATAGGTCTAGGAGCATATTTTGCAGCATTAACAGGAGAGTTTGGACCTGAACTTCTAAAAGATTATGCTAGGGCTATGGCAGTCTATTATCCAGTAACTATAGCATACTTCTTTATAGCCTTCTTTGGGTATGCCTACTATTCAGGTGGGATGCCAGGTGTAAGAAGATTTTTTAAAGCTATTATTACACCTGCGGTCACTAGTTTGGCTACCCAATCCAGTATTGCCACATTGCCTGTGAATCTCGAAGCAGCAAAGCAAATTGGGGTACCAAAGGATATTAGAGAAATTGTACTACCAATGGGGGCTACCATGCATATGGATGGTTCTTGTTTAGCTGCTATACTTAAGATCTCCTTTCTATTTGGAATATATGGTAAAGACTTTACTGGAGTTGGAACACTTGCAACTGCAATAGTTATAGCAGTAATGAGTGGTGTAGTAATGTCTGGAATACCAGGGGGAGGACTGATAGGTGAAATGCTGATAGTGAATTTATATGGATTCCCAGCGGAGGCTTTTCCAATAATAGCAACCATTGGTTTCCTAGTAGACCCACCTGCTACAATGGTGAATTCCTGTGGAGATAGTGTTGCAGCTATGATGGTTACAAAATTAGTAGAGGGTAAGGATTGGCTAAAGAAAGTAATGGATAAGGAAGATAAAGGTCTTTATACAGAATAAACCTATTAATATTATATTAAAAATTATAAAATATTTTTAAAAATCCTATTGACAAAAAATTCTTTTGCTTATATACTACTTTAAATAACTAAAGTTTATGAAGTAGGTAGATTTTCTAAAAGTTCTACAGAGAAACGACAAATGGTGAGAGTCGATGAATGGAAGAAAAATCTAGAGGACTATGGAAATTATAAGGTGAGAAAATTCAAACCTTATACAGCTGATCCTGTTATAGATCATAAAAGTGGGAGATAATATCTCCAAATAGAGTGGTACCGCGTAAATGTATATACGTCTCTTTTCCTTGTGGAAAAGGGGCGTTTTTTTATGACCTAACACAGTGAACTGCCGTTAACTGATGTAGGTCAAACGCAACGAGCACCAATTTTGCACGACTGAAAGGAGTGAACAAAATTGTGTTGAGAGACTGCGGCAATTACAAGGAGGGAATAAAATGAAATATGGTTGTCAATCGATGGTGGATAAGATCACTGGCATTATGATCAAACACCCAAATCAAGCTTTTAAAAATCAAGAACACATCAATCAAAATTATGAAGGGTGTAAATATTATGGAATCCCTGATTTCCAAAAGTGTCAAGAAGAATATAAGGTATTCGAAGATATCCTTAAAGAAAATGTAGAAAATATTTATTATCTTCCAGAGGATGATGATACAAATTTAGATTCTATATATGCTCATGACTCTTTGAAGATAACTAAAAAAGGTGCAATATACTTCAATATGTCAAAGGATGTGAGAAAAGGTGAAGCAAAAGCAGCAGAAAAGTACCTTCAATCATTAGGGGTTCCAACTCTTGGGTATATTGAGGAGCCTGGAAGAATGGAAGGCGGTGATGTACTATGGCTAGGTGACAATAAAGTTGCAATAGGCCTAGGTTATAGAACAAATGAAGAAGGAATTCGTCAATTCAAAGAACTTACAAAGGACTTTATAGATGAAGTGATCACAGTACCATTACCTCATGCAGTAGGATTTGATGAAGTATTACATCTTATGAGTCTAATCAGTCCAGTAACTGATGATTTGGCAGTAGTTTATTCAAAGTACATGCCAATATTCTTCAGAGAAATGTTGATTGAAAATGGGATTGAACTTCTAGAAGTAGATGATGACGAATACGACTACCTTGGTTGTAATGTATTGACATTAGCTCCAAAAGTATGTGTTCTAATCGAAGGTATTCCAAAAATACAAAAGAAACTTGAAGATGCTGGATGTAAAGTATACACCTATCCAGGAGAAGAAATATCCATAAAAGGCACTGGTGGAGCAACTTGCTTTACTAGTCCAATTCATAGGGAAAAATAAAGAAAAGGAGAGATAATTATGTATACACATATGATTGTTAGAACACCATCAAAGAGTATGATCAAAGGTTTAAGAAGGGATTTTACAGGAGAACCGGATTATGAATTAGCACTAAAGCAACATCAAGCATATATAGATGCACTTGAATCACTAGGGATGGTAGTAGATGTACTCCCACCTTTGGAAGAATACCCTGATGCTTGTTTTGTTGAAGACGTAGCAGTAGTAACAGAAAAAATGGCAATAGTAACAAGCCCAGGAGCAGAATCTAGAAATGGTGAGAAGGAACATATCGTTGAAGCTTTAAAAAAATACTATCCAGAAGATAAAATTCACTATATAACAGAAGGTTTTGTTGAGGGTGGAGATATCGTAAGGGTAGATGACCATTTTTATCTTGGAGATACAGAGCGTAGTAATGAAGCTGGGAGAAAACAATTTATAGAAATTGTTAAACAGTACGGATTTACAGGATCTGTAGAACCTACTACTAGTGGGCTTCATATTGGATGTGACATGATGTATATCAAAAATAATAACTTAGTCATAACGGGTGACCTTCTCAACAATCCAGTATTTGATAAATACAATAAAGTGATTGCTTCAGAAGAAGAGGCATATGCAGCAAATGTTGCCTGGATTAATGGAACGGTTTTAATGGCACAAGGGTATCCAAAATTAGAAAAACAGATAAAGGATTTAGGTTATGATGTGATAACCATAGATAATTCAGAGTTTAAGAAGATAGATGGAAGTATTACTTGTCTTTCATTGAGGTTCAAGGCAATGAAGTAAAGATAAGTTAAATAAAAATAGCCAATGAAAGGGTGGGAGAATTATGGGGATTAACGAAATCATTGAAATTATCGTATACGATTATCTATGGGGATTACCACTAATTCTAATTTTACTTGGGGGCGGAATTTATTTCACCCTAAGTTCAGGATTTTTGCAATTTGCATTTTTTAAAGATAGTTTTACAAAAATAAAAGATAGTTTTAAAGGGAATAAAGACGGTAGCAGTGACGATAGTGCAGGGGTATTATCCTCTTTTGAAGCAATTAGTATTGCCCTTGGCACAACCATAGGTGTGGGAAATATCGGTGGGGTTGCAGCAGCAATTGCCTTAGGAGGACCAGGTGCAGTATTTTGGATGTGGGTTGCAGGATTATTTGGTATGGCAATTAAAGTCGTTGAGATCACTTTGGCAGTTCACTATAGATTAAAAGATGAAAATAATGAATCCTATGGGGGACCAAATTATTATATAAATAAGGGAATTGCCAAAGAGAAGGGCCACAAATCTCTATCCAAGATATTGAGCTTCCTATTTGCCTTTGGATTTGTATTAGGAATATTTCTAAATATCCAGACCTATACAGTGTCAGAAGCAGTAGCGGGAACCTTTAATTGGGATATGAATATAGTTGCAGTATTTTATACAGTAGCTTTATATCTAATCATCAGTGGGGGCATGAGGCAAATAGGAAAGATAGCATCTATTGTAGTTCCAATCATGGTAATATTTTATGTAGCAGGTGGTGGAGTAATAATCATAAATAATATATCCCATCTACCGGAGGCATTAAAGTTAATATTTGACAGTGCTTTTACTGGAACTGCTGCATTGGGAGGGTTTGCTGGAGCATCATTTAAATTAGCTATTACCTCTGGGATGAGTAGATCTGTTTTCAGTAATGAAGCTGGATGGGGAACAGCACCTATGATTCATGCATCTGCTAAAGTAAATCACCCTTTAAAGCAAGGTATATTTGGTATATTCGAAGTATTTGTAGACACATTTATAGTTTGTTCAATAACAGCACTAATAATTATAGTTACAGGAACATGGAGTAGCGGACTAGATGGAGCAACCCTTACGTTAGAAGCTTTCCAAACAGGTACAGGGTATTTTGGTAGGGTGATCTTAGCCATAGGAGTATTTCTTTTTGGACTAACAACTTCCAGTGGCGTATATACTCAAATAGAAGTTGTACTAAGATATATACTTGGAGACAAGCCGGCTAAAGATAAATTGCTTACGATATATAAATGGTTTTACCCAATCCCAAGTATAGCTTTAGTATTTATAGCATCATACTATGGTCTACCAGGCACTACAGTCTGGTTAATATCAGATGCAGCAACAGCATTTCCTATATTTGCAAATATTATAGCCCTTGTAATATTATTCCCAAGATTTAAAGCCCTACTTAAAGATTACAAGGCCAGATATCTAGGACAAGGAAAGGTAGATCCAGAGTTTCAAGTGTTTTATGAATTAAGTAATGAAGAGAATAATGTAGATGAGGCCTATATCAAAGTGGAGTGACTTTCAAAACTAAAAAAGACAAACTTAATGGGACATAGACAGATATGTAATAGAAATATGTAAAGGCTAGGAATATATTCCTAGCCTCTTATGTTAAGATAATCTTGAGTAAAATTCAACTACTAATTGGTCATCGATTTCAATAGGAACTTCATCTCTTTCTGGTGTTTTAGTAAATGTTGCTGAAAAGTTATCTCCATCTCTTTCGATATAGGGAAGATTATTTAGTAAGGCATTCTGGAAATTTTCCTTGAATAACTCTACTGATCTTGACTTCTCTTTTAAGCTAATTGTATCTCCCGCTTCACATAAATAGGAAGGAATATCTACTTTTTTACCATTTACTAAAAAATGTCCATGGACTACCATCTGTCTTGCTTGTCTTATGGAAGAAGCAAATCCCATTCGTAGAACAAGATTATCAAGTCTTGATTCTAATATTTTGACCAAAGCATGACCTGTTTGGTCCTGAGATTTTTTAGCCATTCTAAAATACTTTACAAATTGCTTTTCCATAACACCATAGTATGCTCTTAGTCTCTGTTTTTCCAGTAATTGTTGTCCATAGTTTGAAAGCTTCTTGTCAGCTCTACTTGTTCCTCTAGCAACTCTATTCATTGCCTTTGGATGACCATATACATTTAATCCTAGTCTCCTAGATAGTTTAAATCTAGGTCCCATCATCTTTGCCATTTTATCATCTCCGTCTAATATTGCCGCGGTGATTTTAAAAGCCAAGGATAGTATACCAAATTACTGGGGATTTGTAAATGACAAAATTCAATTTTGTCATCCCGAACGATAGAGAGGGATCTTGATTCTACTGACTTAAAATATTTCTTAAAACATCCTTACTATGGATGATATTGAGTAGCTCCTCCTCAGTACTTACTACATCATCTCTAGTTTTAAAGTATCTATTTACCTTCTTAGCAAGACCCTTAGAATCTCTATCAAGAGAGGATATAAAATCAGCGATACTTTTACCTTGGTATAGAGTATTTAGATATGGAGCAACGATATACTTTACATCATGGACCATAGAATCCTCTAACCAAAAATCCATATGAGGTAGATCAATTTTCTTTTCCATAAGTCTAGTATAAAAATCCAGCCCATCTTCAGTAGATTCCCAAAAGTCTACATATACATAATCAAATTTATTTAAAAACTCTTCATTATAATACTCAAAAGCATCTCCATGAATAATCTTTAACTCTTTATCATTTGGAAACTGTGGTCTGATATATTTATCAAATAAATCAATAACATCCT
>JAAYGX010000132.1 GCA_012735585.1 Tissierella sp. | reverse complement strand
TAAGAATATTGAAAAGAATAATTTTACTAGTAAGTGGTTTAGTTGCTAGTATATCGCTATCAATAACTTCATTAAATGTAAATTCATCATGTGCTTTCCTAATTCATCAACCTAAATTACCTCAAGGAGCAGAGAAACTTTCTAAATATTAATTATGGGGAGATTGGTAGATAAGGTAATAAAGAGTTTTATCAGACAGGGTATCATCCCATATGAGGATAGAGAGATCTATGTTTATGGTTTATATCAGGGGATCGTTATGGCTATAAATATACTAACGTATATTTTAATTAGTTTGGTTTTCAATATGGTATGGGAGAGTTTACTGTTTTTAGCATGTTATATCCCGTTAAGAAGCTACGCAGGTGGATATCATGCTAGGACCCAAATCAAATGTTACTTCTTATCTATATTGATGATTATTTTAGCACTTTTAGCAATAAAGATTGTTCCTTGGACAAGTTCTATGATGATAGTACTAACCATATTAAGCGGGGGTATTATATTTATACTAGCACCAGTTGAAGATAGCAATAAACCATTATCAGATTCACAGGAAAAGGTATTTAGGAGAGTGGCGAGGAGAATCCTTGCGGTTGAATTAATTGTTATGATAACGTTATTATGGATGGGATATATAATGTTTGCTTTGCCTATGGTTTTGGCTATTGCTGCTGTTAGTGTGATGGTCATTATGGGGAGGAATTTGTGATAGATATATATAAATCAACTAAAATTCCTCCTTATGAGATTCATCACTTGGTAAGAAAGTGGAGGAATCTATAGGCATAATTTGAAAGAGGTGATTTGATGAAGTATAAGGTATGGGATAAGTTTATGATAAGAACTCCAGCTTTACCAATTACATATTTAGAAGAATACAAAAAATCAGGTAAAGACATTTATACTTTTATTTCAGAAAATGAATATTTAGATGAGTTTTTTAAGAAAGCGCTGCTAATATCTTCAAGGTCTCTATATCGCTCTTATATTAATAAACCACAAAGTGATAAAAAATACAGAAATTTATGTAAAGGATTATTAAAGTACTTCATTAGAGCGACTTCTAGACCTACTCCTTATGGATATTTGGCAAATGTGGGCATGGGGGAATTTGGAGAAGAAACTAATCTCATAAGGGGCAAGATAATCATTGATATTAAAGCGGATACAGATTGGGTAAATGGACTTATTAGGAAAATAGAGGATAATTTAGATTATTTGAAGCATCTTTCTTTAAAATATAATGATATATGTTTCGTAAGTGGAGATAGGATTAAAAATCCGTACTTTTCAAATAGAGGAAACCTTAAAGAAGGTAGCCAAATAATTAAAGAAAATAGTATTAGATACACAAACTTAATCAAATTAATAAAGGAAAATGCAGAAAGTTTTATTACATATGAAAATTTATTCAATATTATCAAAGATAACTATAGTGAAGTAGATGACAGTATAATTTACTCTACTATTCAAAATTTAGTTGAAAATGAATATTTATTTACAAGTTTAAAGTTGCCAGCTTATTGTAAAGATAGCTTAGATCACATAGTAAGTACAATAGAATCTATAGATATATTAAAGTCGGTATTGGTGAAGATAGAGAATTTAAAAAGATTATTCGCAAAATATAAAGAAAAAGAAGATATTAATATAATAAATCAAATATATAAAAATATGGAAGAGCTCAACAAATCAAAAAACTATCTAGAATTTAATACAGGTTATACATATGAAAAATCTAATTTGAATCATAAGATCAAAGAAGATATTGAAAGTTTTGTAGACACTCTTTCTCATATATCTACTGAAAGTTTGTCTTACGGTACTTTAGACAAATTTAAAAATAAATTCAAAGCTGCCTATGGAGAAAATATAGAAGTAGATTTGATAGAGATTATAGATGAAAATAGATTTAACGGATTATCTATTATAGGAGATTCTTATTCTCCCACGGATAGAGAAAATAAAATACAAAAAATTATTAAAGATAAGATAGCATACTCAATGATAAATAATTGTAATGTCTATTTAAGAAAATCAGATTTTAATTTCATTGACAATGAGAATATCAGACTCTCTAAAGGATTTGATCTAAATTTGTTCCTAACCCAGTCAAATAGCGGAGTGTATAACTTAACAGTTGGCCCCAATGCGGGAGCATCAAAATTTGGATCCATGTTTCAAAGATTTAGCGATGCATTTATTCCAGAAGGTTTTGGCGAATATAACAATGTCTATTATGAGATTTCAAATCTTATTGATAATGAATACATAGAAGTTGAACTTAGAGAGTGTACTGTTTCAGGTCGGTCTTCTAATATAATCAATAATACTAAAAATTATAAATATTATTTACCAATAGGCCTAGTTGGTATTGAAGAAAATTCACTATCCATTGATGATATCCTGGTTGGGATAGATTCTAATGGTACATTCTATCTAAAATCAAAATTATTCAATAAGAAGCTTAAGTTTGTTAAGGACAATATGTTAAATGCCAAAAGAAATAGTACCCTATACCAACTACTATATGATTTATCGATACGTTATGATGATATCGCTATTAATAGAGTATTTACACTTGAAAATAGTGGAGTGTTTTCTCCAAGGATATATATAGAAGATGTAATCGTTTCCTTAAAGGAATGGAAGTTTGATGAAACACTACTAAGTAAAGGGAACTTTAAAAAATTTAAAACGGATTTGGAAAGATTAAGTAATGATTATAAGATAGATTCAACAGTATATCTAGTTGAAAATGATAATAGACTTATAATCAATCTAAATTCGGAGGAACAGTTAGTGCTTCTATACGATTCATATAAGAAATCACCAGAGCTTAAATTATCAGAGATTGAACCAGACTTAGTCAATGATGGAATTATAATAGATGAATTCAATAATCTTTATATAAGTGAATTGGTATTCTCTATAGTTTTGGATGAAAGTGAAAATAAAAAAGTTTTCAAAGAAGAAATAAAGTTAAATATATTACTTTCAAATGATAAAAGAGTTTATTATCCATTTGAAGATGGATGGGTATATTTAAAGCTATATGGTTTGGAAAATAGAACAGATGAATTTTTAACTAGGCATATTGATGAAGTAATAGAAGAGTTAGAAAACCCTAAGTGGTTCTTTATTAGATACGGAGATGAAGAAGGCTCTCATATTAGACTTAGAATAAAGTTGAATTCTGAGGAGGAAGCGTATAGCAAACTCCAGATTATTACTAGATGGATATCCAAATTAAGAGAGATTAATCTAGTTAAAAAGGTTGTATTTGACACATATGAAAGGGAAATCAATCGATATGGGGGAATAGAGCTTATAGAACAATTTGAAGAGTTTTCATATAGGAGTTCTCAGCGTGTAATAGAAATCTTGAAAAATAAAGATATTGGAAGCGATGCTGAGAAAATTTATTTCAAAGAGATATTCAATTTATTATTAAATCTATCAGAGGATTTAGAAGATTGTTTTAAAAGTATAGATAGAACTGAAATAAAAAGTTTATTTAAGTCTGATTATAGAAGCAAGAAAAAAGAATACATGGTAATGGCTGAAAT
>JAAYGX010000221.1 GCA_012735585.1 Tissierella sp. | reverse complement strand
GTGCAAGCCTGAGGTCGTGCGGGAGGGCATCGCGCGGGGCCTTTGGCCGCTGGGCCTTTTGCCCCGGCCCCAGCGCTTCCGCGAAGACCCGTGAAGGGTCGAGGAATCCCGCTGCTTGCCGGACGGCGCCCCCGCCCGTCAGTCGGACGCGGGGGCCTTCTTGTATCCCGCGTGAGTTTTTTGTGAAAAACGTCCCCCAGTGAAACCTTTGGCGCGCGGCCGCCGTCCAAAGGGTGGATAAGCGGTTGTGCGAGAAGAAGGCGAGGCTCCCGATGGGGATCGGCGAGGCGGAGCTGCTGGCGGCGGCTCGCCAGGGAAACGACGAAGCGTTCGCCCGCCTGGTGCGGCCGTGTCTCGACCCGGCGTTCCGCCTGGCGCTGCGCATTCTGCACGACGCCGCGGAGGCGGAGGACGCGGTGCAGGACGCTTTATACAACGCCTGGCGGGCGCTGCCCGGCTTCCGCGGCGACGCCAGGTTTTCCACGTGGCTGTACCGCATCGTGTGGCGCCAGTGCGTGGACCGCACCCGCCGCCGGCGGCCGCAGCCGCTGGAGGCGCCGGCGGCCGCGGCCGGCTCCGGCGATGCTCCGCAGGCGCGCGTCGCGGCGCAGGCGCCCCGCGAAGAGCTGGAACGGGCGCTGCGGCGGCTCCCGGTGCGTTACCGGACGGTGCTGACGCTCTTTTACGTGGAGGATCTGCCCATCAAGGAGATCGCCGCCATCGTCGAGCTGCCCGTCGGCACGGTCAAGACGCACCTTCATCGGGCCCGCAGGGAGCTTCGCAGGCTGCTGGAGCCGGCGGCGCGAACCGCCGGCGAGGGCGGCGCCCAAACCGCCCGGCAGGGGGGAAGGCCATGACCAGGAAAGACGAGCCGCGGCGCACTTGGTGGTGCGGTGTGGCGGAGCGGCTGGGTGTGGCGGCGGACGACGCCGCGGACGCCGGCGCCGCGCGGCGGTGGTCCCCGCTTCACCGGCTGGCCCGCCGCCACGCCCAAACGTGCGCCTACTGCCAAGCCGAGCGGCGGGAGTGGATCCGGATCGAGGCGGGACTGCGGGCCCTGAAGCGGCCGGGAGCGCCGGACGGGCTGCTGGACGCCGTGATGGTCAGGATCGCGGCCGAGCGGGAGCGGGGCCTGAGCCCCGCCGCGGCGGTCCCGACGGCGGACGGCCCCTGGCGGGCCGCGCGGGCCGGGCGCGGCGCGGCGTCGGTATGGGCGCGAGTCGCCCGGGGCGCGGCCGCCGGGGCGGCCTTGGCCGCGGCGGCGCTGGGCTTGGCGGGTTCCGCAACGGTGGGCCGTCCCGTCGTGGACGCCGTGCCGCTGGCCATGCCCGCGCTGGCCGAGGCGGTCCGCTCCGTGGTCTTGGACGCTTTCTACGCCGTCAACGCCGCGGCGCTGGAGGCCGGGCCCGCAGGACAGATGCTCCTGGGGTTGATCTGGGGCCTGGCGGGTTTGGTCGCCGCCTTGGCCGTGTCGGCCGCGGGGGAGAGCGCGAGAGACGGCTGAGGAAGGCCCTCTGCCGCGACGCACAGCCGCTGACCAACGGACGCCCCGGGATACGGGGGCCGCACCAAAGGAGATGAACTGCCGTGTGGGATGTTGCGG
>JAAYGX010000131.1 GCA_012735585.1 Tissierella sp. | reverse complement strand
TTAAATCTAACCCCTATTTTTCATGCTCTTTTTTTGTGTATCTCAATAAGATTTATATTAAATTATCATTTAAATTGTGGATAACAATAGGTTGTTTTCAATTTCCTATTCTGCAACTATCTATTTTAATTCTTATAGTAATTAAAATTTTATTCTATATATCAAATCTATTCATAGTTTCTTCCAGTAATCTTACTCCTTCCAAATAGTAATTATAATCTACGTCCTTTGCCCAAGCACAAATACCTAATCCCCTATGTAAATTATAAAAATCCTTTTTTAAACTTAGTTTACTAAGGTCAATATCTTCATACTCTTCATAACCTAATTTAAAACTTTCAGCTAATTCTCCATTATCCTCAATAAGTGGTAAATAAACTTGAACCAATTCTTTATCTTTATCAATAAGTGTAGATTGTTCAAAGTCTATTATTGCTTTTAAGTAAAACTTGCCATTGTTTTTACCAACGATTATATTCCTAGGACCAAAATCATTATGACATAGAGTTGGTTTTTCCACTTCATCTAATAAACTATACATTGATTTTAACTTGTTCTCGGCTTCTTGAATTAATGCTAAGTTCTCATGTTCAAAAGAGTATAGTGCTGGTAATTCTCTATTTATTAAGTCTTCAAAATAATCCCTATATGTAATAAATTCTTGAATGCTCTTACCATTTTCGTCCATACTTCCATAAAAATTAAATTCCTTATGATTATGTATCACACCTAATTGTCTACCCATATCCTTATATATTTGTTTTAAATTATCTGAAGGTATATCCTTGGATGCACGACTTAATAACTGCCCTTCCATGAAATCACATATCATCCATTCTAAACCATTTTTAAATATGCCATAATCAATAATCTTGGGAGTTAAGACATTAGAGTTTGTAAATATTTTTAAACTAGCTACTTCTCTATTCCATCGATTCTTTTTATAATAAAGTTTAATTACATAATTTTTATTGCCACATGACAATTTATAAACTAGATGTCTTTTTAGATTATGGTTACCAATTGGCTTAATTGAATCTATATCTCCTATGATTGGACTTAATTTATCTTTTAATTCATCTAAATCAATATTAAGCATATATTCCCCCTATTATTAATGAGTATCCATCATGGCTTAATTTATAAAATATATTCAACTAGTAAAGTTAATATTTATGAATCTTTTCTACTAAAGTAAGGTCCACATAACCCACTTTCATGTGTATTCACATAAGTCCAATTAAACTCTTTGTCCACAACATAAATATCGCATTCGTCCTCTAAATCACTTGCTTTAAGAATATCCGCATTCTCAAGAATTAAAGCATAATCTGTGTGTTGCCAAAAAACATAGCAAAAGTCCTTTTGTTCATTATTAAAGGCTTTTTCAGCTTCTTGTCCTTGTAGGTTATCTTTTTTCTCATAGCTAAACAAATGCCACAAATATCCACAAAAACCACCACTGTTCCAAAGATAGATATTCTTTTTCTCTTCAAAACTCAAATGATTAGCAAAGTTATCTTCCCACTGTTTTCGTAGAAAAGTTCCCCATTTTGGAATTTCAGTTACTTTAATATTTTTATTTTTAAATATATTAGTTATTTCCACATAATCTCCCCTTATAAATCTATGACTAAATATCTTGCATTTTCTTTTTTATTAAGAGTTTGATAATGATAGCAATAAATATAATCAATGCAATGGCTACTCCATATATTATAACGGTTGTATACCAAGGTATTGATTGAAGTTCATATAAATCAGGATGTTTTGTAAAATCAAGATTTTTATATACAGAATATTTAAAAATAAAATGGGCTATAAATACGCCAATAAGTGAGCCAATTAAAATATTTAAAAATTCATTTAATCTTTCGAGCATGTAGTCCTCCTCTTTCTACTACATATTAATCTACAAATATGTACCTTATCACTCAAATCAAATCATTTTGCTTACTAAATGTAACTTACAATACCCGGGTTCACAAGATATAACCCCTTGATCCTTAAATCCATTACTTATAAACCACTGTAAATCACCATTGGGGAAAGTTCCCACTTCATCACTAATGGCTACTATTTTTGTATATTTACCTTTTAAGTATTGCTCTAATTCTTGAAATGGAGCAGTTTTATAATCATATTGGTCGGATGATTTATATATACATGTTAAAAAAGCTGTATCTTCTGATTTAGGAATATCGTAGGGTACTACACTAGATGGAAGATATTCTACTCCACCTAGGAGTCTATTATCTTCAATATAAATAAATCCAAAAACATCTAAGCCATAACTGTCTAATAAATCATGTTTCATATGGCAGCTTTCAGGGCAATTTCTCCCTGTACATGCCCCAGCTAATTCTATATTTTCTTTAGTTAATGGCAAAATCTCACCATTATATATTTCTTTTCCATGATTTATTACGAATGGTTTTTCTTCAGGATATTTATGGCTTAATAATGAATTGAAAAACTTGTCCGACAAAGGACTAAAGTACCTTTTTACATCATCTACGACTGTTAAGGTGGGGAAAAACATTTTTTGCTTAGCTGCAGTTTTAAAGTCATCTTTAATATTGTGTAACGATATCTCAAAATACTTACAGTATTTCTTAAGTAATTTTATCATTTCATTATTTGTCGGACATTGCATATCCCAGTAGTAAAAATCAATCTTCATAAATTTATCTCCTATCTATATTCTCTAAGACTACTAATTTACCTTATTTTATATTTATTTATTCCCTTCCCTTATACCTAATTTTTCATCTAATTACCTTATTTAAAAAATAGAAGTTCCAGTTTATTAAGATAAATCTTTACTTAGTAATTCATATCTATATAAACATTCTACCTTTCTTATGAAACTCCTTCTTTTTATCCAAAAAAATATCTAAAAGGTAATCTAAATAAAAAAGAGTCTAGGCCCTTTTTCTAATTTAACTAACCAAATATTCAAATGAATTTTCATCTTTTAAAAAATAATAAGCTTTTGTACCATTTTCCTTGGGTACAAAAGCTTATTAACCTGTGTTTTACTTTATCTATATATCCCTTCCGGATTGACGATTATAATTTCTTACTATCATACCTTGGGATCTATGCATCCCTAGTTTCTCATAGAATAATTGTAACTCTTTATCACACAACAAATCCACCATATAAAGATCATCTAGTTCCTTGAGCATCATATGAACTAACTTAGTTCCAATTCCTTGATCCTGATATTCCTCCAATACCTCCAGAAGAGGAATATATGCAGATAAGACTCCGTCACTAACAGCATTTATAAATCCAACGATTTCTCCATTGGTTTTATCTATAGCAACTATTGTTTTATAACTTTTTTCTAGAATTTCTCTATGTTTACTATTGTTTGGTGGATTAGGCCAACCATTGAAGAAGCCTTCTCCAATTACTATATGATCTAAATCTCTAGAATATATTTTGTATATTATCAAATATATCACACCTATCTGTTTATTATTTATGCATCACAATATTATCCTATTTATTAAGATTCTAGATCCATCCTCTCTTACTAGACATATTGCTTATATCCCCTTTCTAGCTTACTTAAAATTTTTAATATACATAACACATCAAATCATTTACAAAGCCTTTATCATCAATTAAAACACTTTATGATGATAATTATCTTCTCACTCTGCTTATTATTGATTGCATCATTTTATCTATACCCTCTTGGATCTCAGAAATATTCGATCCTTTCCTAAATGCAGGAGTATAATAAATTAGCAAATTTTTATCATTACAATAATCATTGGCTAAAACTATTGTTATTTCTTCCTTTAATAAATCAGGGTCATTTTTGTATTTCCGAAGCAAATCAATTCCTGCACACATGGTTCCGATAGGCTTCTCGCTATGCTCAAAATTCCTAATTAAGTCAAATACAACTTCAGAATCTCGATAGTTTTTGGCTAATCCAACACCTCCAGGTATAATTAAGGCATCATAATCATCATAATTAATTGTTTCAATATCTTGAATTAATCCACGACCCATTCTAGCAGACTCAAATAATACGTTTCTAACTTCACCAAGTTCATTTGTAAAATGATTTACCGAAGTAAAATCAATGTTTTGAGCTACAGGAGTATAGTTAACAGCGTATTTATCCAAAACAGCATAAACCAATATAACCTCTGAAATTTCAGAGCCATCGCCCAATCCACATCCTGAT
>JAAYGX010000130.1 GCA_012735585.1 Tissierella sp. | reverse complement strand
TTAAATCTAACCCCTATTTTTCATGCTCTTTTTTTGTGTATCTCAATAAGATTTATATTAAATTATCATTTAAATTGTGGATAACAATAGGTTGTTTTCAATTTCCTATTCTGCAACTATCTATTTTTGATTTTGTATCAATAAGAGAATAACTGATTTACAGCAAGAAATCAACCAAAATATTTTTGAAAAAAATAAATAATATTTTCATTCATTAAACCCAGAATTTAGGGTACATAATTTCCATTCTATGTTAGAATAGAAGATGATTATATAAAGGATTTATAAAGGTGATGTAAGATGAAAAAGTATCATATATTTCTTTCATTAATTTTAGCCCTAGCTATTTTATTATCAGCTATGCCTTCTGATATAATGGCAGAAGAAATAGTAGATTTAGATGAAAAGCTATCTACAATAACTGAAGAAGAAAAAAGAATAATCGAAGAATTATTTATTGGATTACAAGAAATAGAAGGTTTGGAAAGAGATTTTCAGGCCCTAAATTTGGAAATAGAAGAACTTCAAGAAGATGTTTTAGATTTGGAAAATAAGATATCTTATGAAGAGGAAAAATATGGAGCCAACCTAAGTATCCTAGAAGAAATATTTAAAATCTATCAAAGAATGGGACCTGCATCATACTTAGAAATCATACTTGAATCTAAGGATATTTCTGATTTTCTTAGGAGAATTAATGTTATTAGGGATTTAGCTAGAAATACAGATGATATTTTAAATTCTATTGAAGAAGTAAAGGAAATATTAGTTGAAGAAAAGAATAACTTAAATGAAAAATTAATTATAATAGAAGAAAAACAAAAAGATTTAAAAGAGACATTAGATAACAAATCTAAACGCATCGAGGAACAAGAAGAATATCTTAGATCCTTAGAAACTGATAGAGAATATTATGAAATGTATCTAAATAGTCTACAGGAGATGATGGTGGAGGTAGAAGATTTATTTGCTAATCTAAAAAAGCAGCTTCCAGGAATCATAGCAAATAGTTATATACCTTTAGAAAGTTTAACCCCAAAACTTAGTTTACAAGGCATAAGACTCACAATAAGTGAGATGCTGTTCAATGAAATCCTAGGTAGTCAAGATGATTTACCAGATATAGAATTTGAGTTTAAATCTGACATTATAAGTATGTTTATTGATGAATACAATATTATTGTATCAGGGAAGTTTTCAATATATAAGAGACATTCAATTGAGTTTATCATAGAAGAGGTAAGATACTATGACTTTCTATTAGAAGAAAAAACCATTAAGGATTTAATCGGGGAAAGTATTATATTTGATTTTGAAGGGTTGTTAGAAGGAAGTTCTATAAAGAATATCAAAATATTTGATGAATACATGGAGCTTACTATAGATTTTAAATTGTTTTAGCTGGAGGTATTTCCATGATAAAAGCAGAAGATGTTTCATTAGTATATCCTGATGGAACCGTAGGACTAAAGGATGTAGAATTACATATAGAAAAGGGAGAGTTTGTATATATAATAGGGCCCAGTGGATCAGGTAAGACTAGCTTTTTAAAACTATTAATGGGGATAGAATATCCTAGCAGTGGCAGCATGCAAGTACTAGGACAAGCTATCCATAAAGATGAGGAAAAAGGCATTCGAAACATAAGACAACAGATGGGTCCAGTGTTTCAAGATTTTAAATTGATTCGTGGAAGAACAGCTTTGGAAAATGTAGTACTAGGAATGAGATTTTTGAACTTACCCAAAGCCGAAATTTATTTTAGAGCTGAAGAAGCACTTCAAAGAGTAGGACTTAAGCACAAAAAGTCTTCCTATGTTGAAACCCTGTCATGGGGGCAAGGTCAAAGAGTAGCCATAGCCAGAGCCATAGCCAGAAAACCAACTATGATTATAGCGGATGAACCTACAGGTAATTTGGATTTTGATAATGCGGTAAATATGTTAGATTTACTAACATCTCTAAAAGAGAAGGATACAACTGTTATTATAACTACCCACGCAACTCACCTAATAGATGAGTTAGATGAAGGCAGGATTCTTTATGTTGATAATGGAAACATCGATAATTTAAGCAGGGAAGGTGCTGCTCTATGAGAAATCCATTTAAAAACACAGCTTATTATATAAAAGAAGCCAAAACTATTTTTAAGGTGGACTTATCTTCCAATATATTATCAATTTTAAGTATAGGGCTTATATTTTTTATATTGACACTAATACTGACTGGCTGGCTAATAAGCAATAATATTGTTGAAATAATTGAAAAAGAGACAGAGATCAGTATCTATTATAATGAAGGTTTAGAAAAAGACTCCCTAGATAATTTACTTACAAAGATAGGTAATATACAAGGAATAAGGGATGCAAAAATAGTCAGTGAAGATGAGTCCTATGACAGAATGGTAGATATACTAGGAATGGAAGCAAAAATCCTAAATCATTTTGAAAACAATCCTTTTAGTTCATTTATTGAAGTAAAGATAGAGATGGAAAGTTTGGATCATATATTAAATGAGTTGGAATATTTTCAGGATATAGACTATATTAGGGACAATAGACAAGTAATTGATAGACTTCAAGGTATCATAAGCATTATAGAAGTTTTAGGTCTCATATTATTTTTAGCTATTGGCATATGTACAATGATAATTATCTCCCATATAATAAGACAGGGAATCTATAATAATAGGGATGAGATTTATACTTTAAAACTCTTGGGAGCACCTGATGGCTTTATCCAATTACCATTTTTTATGGAAGGATTATTTTTGACCATTATTGGTGGTGGAATTGCAGGAGTATTATGGTTTATACTAATAAAACTTGGATATGGTAATATCTACAATTTATTACCTTTTATGCCATTACCCCATGGGGATGAGTTTGTATGGCCAGTAATTACTTTTCTAACAATTTTTAGCACATTTGTGGGGATAATTGGAAGTAGATTTGGTCTAAAATCTATAAAATAAAATCAAGCAAACACTGAATCTTATTGAATTATAAGACTATTAGTGGTAGAATCAATATATTATAAAAGAAAGAAATTAACTTCATGTCTTGGGGGGATTGTAGTGACGGTGGGTATTGTTAATGGGAATTGTGAATTAATGGAAGATGATATTGAACTTATAGAATCTGTTTTATCTTGTAGATTTGTTAAAGAGAATGATGAAATAAAAGAAATCCATATAGTTTCTAATGGGACAAGAACTCCAAAACAAATTTCTAGGGATATTCAATCGGTTTTAATTGCTAAATATGATTTAAACATTGATTATAAAAAAATTAGTATTGCTGAGCTTCCTGGAGTGGAAGTAGAAAAGAAGGAGTCACGATTAAAGATAGAGAAAATTTCATTTGAAGATAATGGCAAAAAAGCTACAGTAAAGATTGCTTTAAGTAATGAATCAGATACTTATGAATCTATCGTATCAGGTATCAATACCAGTAGAAATATAGATAGAATGTTGGCCAAGTCAGTCCTTGATTGTGTAGAAAAGGCCCTAGGGGTTGAGGATAGATTCATTTTAGAAGATGTAAAAAACGTTAACCTTTCTTCAGATGGAGTTATAGTAGTATCGGCAGTATACATACTAGGTGAGGTAGAAAGACGAATTTGTGGTTCTAGTCTTGTAGAAAATGACCATAAAAAAGCAGTGGTAAAGGCAACACTTGATGCATTAAACCGTATTGTTTCAAAATGATTATAAGGCCGGCTTTAAGATAAAGCGAAGCGAATATAGCATGCTGTAATAGCGAATCAGCATAGCATCCGATAAAGGGGGCTATATTCGATGAAAAAAGCATACATGATTTTAATGAGCTTACTTGCATTAGTTTTATCAGCTGGTGCAAACTATTCATGGGTTCAATGGTAATTATTATATAAACACTTAAGCCGGCTTATAATATATAGGAGTTGAAAAAATGAGACTAAATAAAAAGGCAGGTATATATATCAGTTTACTCTCACTACTATCCATATTTATGTTGGGATATTTATTCTATAATTATGATATTCCTAGCATTGATATGCTATTGTTTTGGTCAATTCTTACCATAGTTGTAGAGACTCTTTTGATTATGTTACCAAATAATGCTGTAGGAGTATCCGTGGGATCTGCTATTAACTTAGCATCCATCATAGTTGGCGGACCTTTACTAGGGACTATATCTGCAGCTCTAGGTTTTCTATTTAGATTTCCCCATGTTCCTAAAAGAGGACGAGTTCATTTGTTTAATACACAATTTTATATAACTATATTCAATGTTGCACAAAGTATTGTAGGCACTGGTATCATGGGAATTGCATATATATATGCTGGTGGAGAAATAGGAAGATTTTATTTGTTCCAAGCTATTTTGATACTGTTGCTGGGAATGATCATTAATACATTTATTATATCTGGACTTATGTCTATTTTAAACAAACAAGAATTCACTAAAACGTGGGTTGCAAATATAAAGGGCACTATTCTTAGTTCATTAGCTGTAGGCACCCTAGGTATCATTATAGCCATAGCTTCTATTGGGTATGGATGTGGAGCAGTACTACTATTCTTTGGGCCACTTTTATTAGCTAGATATTCCTTCAAGCTATATATGGACATGAGAAATATACATATATCCACCATAGAGGCCTTGAGCAAGACGATAGAGGCAAAGGACCCTTATACAAGTGGACATGCTAATAGGGTTGAGGAATATTCTGTATTATTAGCAGAAGCCATAGGACTATCCAACGAAAAGATACAAAATATAAAAACAGCTGCCATTTTACATGATATAGGTAAAATTGCTATTAATGATAATATATTAAACAAAGCTGGCAAGTTAACAAATGAGGAATATGCAGAAATTATGAAACATCCAAGTGTAGGTGCTGAAATAATTAGTAAGATGGAATTTTTTAAAGATATCAAGGATATAGTAAGACATCATCATGAAAGATATGATGGCGGAGGATATCCAGATGGACTTAAGGGTGATGATATTCCTATAGAAGCATGTATATTGGCAATTGCAGATTCCTATGATGCGATGACTTCTAATAGACCCTATAGAAAGGCTTTGGAAAAAGAAGTGGCACTTGAGGAAATCAAAAAAAATGCAGGTACACAGTTCCATCCTCATCTGGCTTTAGAATTTGTTAAAAAAATCAGTGCTCAAAGGGGATGATACTTTGATTATTGAGCCTACTATACTTTCCTTAATTGTTGTAAAGATTAGAAAAGGAAAATTTAAAAACTTAGAAAAAATTGAGATCAATGGTTGGTATCTTTTGTTAATAGCTGCTGGTATACAAATTTTATCATCAATTTTAAAAGGTAAAGGATTTGATATAAAAGGATTTAGTCTTGAAAATGGGCTTATGTTGTTACATTTTATATCTTATATGCTTATGATCATCTGCGTGATTTTAAATTTAAGTAAAAATTCAATGAAGGCTTTTCTTATTGGAATAATATTAAATTTTATAGTTATTTTTGCAAATGGTGGTATGATGCCTGTATCTTTAAATGGAATAAAGGGAATAAATGATAATATAGGTTCACAGTTACCTATAAGTGACTTTGATATCAAACATCAAGGGGTAACACCTGACACAAAGTTTGTTTATTTATCGGATATTATATTGATTACTAAGCCATATCCATTACCAAAGATACTAAGTATCGGTGATATATTTATAATGATTGGGCTATTTACTTTTTTACAAGAAGCCATGGTCATAGATGAAGAAAAGAATCCCAATTGTAATGATTAATAATCATGTCAATTGGGATAAACTATTAATTAGGGAAGTTAAAACTATTATTTTGAAATTGGAGGGAAAACCATGGGAAATAAAGCTGTTGTTTTGGGCTCGAACTATTATATAGGATTGAGTATCATAAGATGTTTAGGATCAGAAGGAGTATATACGGTTGCTGTTGATTATAGTAAAGATGAGACATATGGTGCAAAGTCCAAATATGTAAAGGAACATTTAATAGGGCCACATTATAAGAAAAAGCCTAAGGAATTTTTGGAGTTTTTGATTGATTATGCAAAGAAAGAGGAATCAAAGCCTGTACTATTTCCTGGTGCTGATCCTTACGTTGAATTTATGGACAATCATTTTGAAGAATTAAAAGAATATTATCTTTTTCCTATGACAGAAAAAGGCCTGTGGACTGAAGTAATGGATAAGGAGAAACTTCATAGTTTAGCTGTTAAACATGGCGTAGCTGTTCCTGAAACAACAAGGCCTACAGATGAGGATTTTTATGAGAAAATTGAAAATGAAATAAAGTATCCTTGTATTATTAAACCAACGGACTCCCCTTCTTTTGTGGGTAAATTTAGAAAGAAAATTTTCCACGTAAATAATAAGGAAGAGTTAGAAAAAGGTTTAAAATTAGCTAAAGATGCTGGTGAAGATGTAATAGTTCAAAGAATAATACCTGGTTTTGATGATCATATGTATACATTTGATGCCCATATGAATCAAGACGCTCAAGTTACTCATTGGATGACTTGTCAAAAATATAGGCAATATCCTATAAATTTTGGAGCCAGTGTATATACAGGGCAGAAATATGTTCAGGAATTATATGATATAGGAGCGCCATTTTTTAAAGCTTTAGGCTACAAGGGATTTGGAGAAATTGAATTTAAAAAAGATGAGGTAACGGGAAAATATTATTTAATAGAAATTAATACCCGTACCACAAATTTAAATAGTCTATTATACAAAGTAGGAATCAACTTTCCTTATTTAGCTTATAAGGAGATGATTGGTGAGTCTATAGGAACAAAAGCCATTAAAGAAGATACTGGTATCGTATTTAGATACTTACAGGAGGATATATTGGCCATAAGAGACTATACTAGGGCAGGTCAATTGAGCCATGGAAGTATAATGAAATCTTTACTTAGAAAAAAAGCACCAGCAATATGGAGTTTTAAGGATCCAAAGCCTGGTTTTGACTATTTTGGAATGCTGATGAAAAGAGTAGGCAGAAAGCTGAAGGGTTAGGAGGAATACATTTGAATTTATATCAATTGATAAAAACAATAGATGTAATAGATACAAAATATTTAGAAGAAAAAGAGATTACAGGAATTGCAAATCACACAGATCATGTGGAAGAAGGCTACTTATATGTAGCTATTAAAGGATATTTAACAGATGGACATAAATATATCCAAAAGGCTATTGATAATGGAGCTGTAGCAGTTATAGTAGAGGATTTTAAAGAGGATATTAATATATCTCAAATTAAAGTGGAAAACTCTAGAATAGCCCTATCTGCCTTAAGTGCAGATTTTTATAACCATCCTTCCAAATCCATGAGGATGATAGGGGTTACGGCTACAAATGGTAAGACTACAACTACTTATATGCTAAATAAGATATTTGAAGTAGGAAATTACAAGAATGGTTTAATCGGAAGCGTTATGAATAAAATAGGTGATAAGGTCATACCAGCAGTTTTAACAACACCAGAAAGTGTAGATTTACAAATGTTTCTATATCATATGAGGAAAGAAAATGTAGAAAAAGTAGCCATGGAAGTATCATCTTCAGCTTTGGAATTATATAGGACAAAGGATGTTGATTTTGATATTGTTTCCTTTAATAACTTTTCAAGAGAACATATTGATCAACATGGAACCTTTGAAAAATATTGGGCAGCCAAATCCAGCCTTATTAAAAATGCCAAAGAAAGTGGATACGTAGTTCTCAATCTTGATGATGAGTATTCAAGTAGTTTAATAGATAAGACAAAAGCAAAAGTTATTACCTATTCATTGACTAAAGAAGAAGGTAATCTATATTGTAAGGATTTGGAACTATTAAAGGGAAGAGCTAGATTTACTGTAGCCATTAATAAACCCTTTAAAACAATATCTGGAAGGTTAATAAAGGATGACTTTGATGTAATACTAGGTATCCCTGGGTATCATTCAGTAGCAAATGCTATGGCAGCCATAACCATTGCCTTGATTGATGACATTCCCAGTCAAGTAATTTGTAGGGGATTAGAGGCTTTTCAAGGAGTAGAAAGAAGGTTTCAATATATATATGAAAATGACTTTATCATAATAGATGATCATTTTGCCAATAAGGGAAATATCAATGTTACTTTAGAAACACTTAAATATATGGAGTACAATAAATTTCACTTAGTATATGCAATTAGAGGAAATAGAGGGGTTACCGTAAATAGAGAAAATGCAGAAACTATCAAATCTTGGAAAGATAGACTGGGTATAGAGGATGTTATAGCGACGAAAAGTATAGGTGATGTAGGTCCAAAGGATACAGTAACTAAGGAAGAGGAAGATGTATTCTTAGAAGTCATGGACTCTTCTGATATCAAGGTTCATCTATATGATACAGTCAAAGATGCAATTAAACATTCCTTAGAAAGAGCAGATAAAGGAGATATAATAATGCTTGCAGGATGCCAGGGAATGGATCATGGTGCAAGGATTGCACTAGAAATCCTAAGGCAAATGAAGCCGGAATTGTCAGATGATTACCTATTTAAAGCGTTGGAAAATAGAGTTGTCTAAAAATTCCATTATCTAATAAATTATTCACAAAGTTATTGTCAATTTCTAGTCAATATGATATAATGAAAACGTTGATACAAAACTATTATAATTATGGAGGTAGTATTAAATGAAAAAAATAATCTCATTATTATTAGTGCTAGTTATGATTACAGCAGTATTCACAGGCTGTAGTAAACCAGCAGATGATCAAGAACCTGTAGACACACCACCAGTAGAAGATAACAATGGTGATGATGTAGAAGAACCAGCAGGTGATGTAGAAGGAACAATCGCAAAACTAGGTTTAGGACAAAACATTTCAATTGGTAAATCAAAAAGCGCTGGAACAGACGCTAATGGTAACCCAACAAACGCTTCTGCACAAGCAGATGTTACTATGGCAGCTGTAGGATTTGATGCAGAAGGTAAAGTTGCAAGTGTTACTGTAGCCGTTGTTCAAGCTAAAGTTGCATTTGATGAAGAATTAGCTGTTACTTCCGATTTAGAAGCTGAAGTACTAAGTAAAAAAGACCTTCAAGATGGCTATGGCATGAAAGGAATTTCAGAAATAGGAAAAGAATGGTTTGAACAAATGGAAGCTTTTGAAGAATGGATGATTGGTAAAACTGTTGAAGAAATAGTTAACTTACCAGTGAAAGAAAGAGACCCAAGTCATCAAAACGTACCAGATGTACCAGAATTAACATCAACTGTAACAATAACTGTGGAAAGTTACATAGCAGCTGTTGAAGAGGCTTGGAATAATGCAGTAGACGTAGAAGCTGGTGAAACTGTAGGTTTAGGTGTTAAAGCTGGAATCGGTAGCTCAAGAGGATTAGGTACTGATGCTAATGGTAACGAAGTATTACCAAGAGCACAAGCTGATGTGTATATGTCTGCAACTGCATTTGATGCAGATGGTGTAGTAGTAGGAACTATCATAGACAACGCTCAAGTTAGAGTTAACTATGATGCTGAAGGAAACATAACTGATGATATGGATGCAGAATTAAAAACTAAACATGAATTAAAAGAAGACTATGGTATGAAAGGTGTTTCAGAAGCTACTGGTATAGGTAGAGAATGGTATGAGCAAATGGAATCATTCCAAGAGTGGATGGTTGGTAAAACTGTTGAAGAAATAGTTAACTTACCAGTTAAAGAAAGAGATCCAAGTCACAAAAACGTACCAGATGTTGAAGAGTTAACATCAACTGTTACTATAACTGTTGAAGGTTACTTAGCAGTAGTTGAAGAAGCAGCTGCTAACGCTAGATAATTAAATCAATTCATAAAAAACTCTCCTAAATAGGAGAGTTTTTATTATTTGGCATATTGTTTGTTACACACAAATTTGATAATATATATTAGGGTGATGAAATGAAAAAAATTATAGCTATAACATTAGTTGTATTGATGCTACTAAGTACTTTAGTTGGATGTAGTAATACACAGGAATATCCTAAGTTTGATTATACATTTTATGGTGTATTTGATACTATTATTCAAATAGTCGGATATACTGAGACTAAAGAAGAATTTGATACATATATGGCAAAAATAGAAGAACGTTTTGGTGAACTTCATAAACTTTATGACAGATTTAATAATTATGAAGGAATCAACAATATTAAAACAATAAATGACAATGCAGGTAAAGAAGCAGTAAAGGTTGAGAAGGAAATAATAGATTTAATAATCTTTTCCAAAGAACTATATAATAAGACAGGTAATCTTACTAATATAGCAATGGGATCTGTAACTGATATATGGACCTACTTCATGAATGAAGGAATAAACAATCCAGAAAATGCACAGTTACCATCTATGGATATCCTTGAAGAAGCTAAGATGCATACTGACATGGATAAGATTATCGTAAATGAGGAAGAGAGCACTGTTTACCTTGAAGATCCAGATATGTTACTGGATGTAGGGGCTGTAGCTAAGGGATATGCCACAGAACTAATAGCACAAGAGATGGAAGAGATGGGATTTGTATCAGCGCTTATTAGTTCTGGTGGAAATATTAGGGCAATAGGCAAGCCATTGGACAACTTAAGGGACAAATGGGGTGTAGGTATACAGAATCCTGATACATCCTTATTTGATTCAGGAAGGGTGCTAGAGACTGTGTTTGTAACAGATGCTTCTGTAGTCAGTAGTGGTGATTATCAAAGATACTATTATGTAGGGGATAAGGCCTATCATCATCTGGTTCATCCTGAAACTCTAATGCCAACAAACTATTACAAACAGGTTTCAATAGTTACTCCTGACTCTGGGGCTGCGGACTTCTATTCAACGGCACTTTTTATACTGCCTTTTGAAGAAAGTAAAAAGCTGGCAGATTCAATTGAAGATTTTGAAGCAATGTGGGTATTTTCCGATGGGACTATAGAAGTGACAGAAGGAATGAAGGAAGTAATGTTAAGTTATGGAGCAACAGGGGCTAAAAAGTAAATTTACCTGTCATTCTGCTGCGTACCCCTTGTGGGGTGAGGCAAGGCCGAAGAATCTGGTTATACCAAGATAAACAAGATCCTTCACTATCGTTCAGGATGACCTAGTTTAATACTATAACAAATAACTAATAGGGGGAGTATGTAATGGGTAAAACTTTAGGCATCATCGGTGGTATGGGACCATTAGCAACAGTAAAGCTATTTGAAATGATCGTATTGATGACAAAGGCAAATTCTGACCAAGAGCATATTCATATATTGATTGATAACAATACATCTATTTCTGACAGAACTAATTATATCCTAAGTGGTGAAGGTGAAGATCCAAAGATACAATTAATTCAGTCAGCACAAAATTTAGAAAAGATAGGTGCAGATTATTTAGTTATGCCCTGTAATACAGCACATTATTTTTATGATGAAATCCTTAAAAATGTAAATATACCTTTTATTAGTATGATAGATGAAACAGGGAAGTTTATTAAAGAGAATTATAAAGATATCAATAAAATTGGACTATTAGCAACAGAAGGGACAATCAAAGCTAAAGTATATGACGAAATCCTAAAAAATTATGATATAGAAGTTATAAAACCTTCTAAAGAAAATCAAAAATATATAACGGAGCTTATATATAATATTAAAGAAGGCATACATCAAGAGAATTTAGATGGATTTTACACAGCCATGGATGAACTAAAAAACCAAGGTGTAGAAGTGCTTATAGCTGGTTGTACAGAGATTTCTGTAGCAATTGAATTATATAATCTAGAAGGAAATATAGTAGATGCCATGAAAATTTTGGCAATAAGTGCAATTAAATATGCTGGCAAAGATGTAAAGATGGGGTAAACTGGGTATACACATAAAAATATGCCTATGGAGGAATTCCCATGAAAAGGATCTTATCTTTAGTATTTATCTTAATGGGAATAGCGCTGATAGCTATTCCCTATTTAAATGACCATTTAATAAAAAGAAATGTAAGTAAAAGTGTGGAATTAGTTGAAGAAATAACATATGAAGAGATGGTGGAGAATGAATCCATAGAAGCAGTTTTTGATTATTCAAGTGTTCGTGATGTAAGCATAACTACCGTCTTGAATAACATCAATGAAATTAACAATAAGCCCATTATAGCTGAGATAAGTATTGATGATCTAGGTATAGATTTACCTATTTTAAAAGGCGTGAGCGATGCTAATCTCTTACTAGGGGCTGCTACCATGGTTCCTAACCAAGAACTGGGTAAGGGCAACTATTCCTTGGCTGGTCATTATTTACGGAGTAAAAAAACCCTATTTGGTCCCTTACTAGACATTGAAACTGGTACCATAGTTAAGATAAGCAATAAAAGGCTTGTATATGAGTATGAGATATATGATACGAAAATAGTAGAGGAAACAGCCATGTATATGCTAGATGATGAAAGAGCTGAAGAAAGAGGCAAACCCATTATATCCCTGATGACCTGCTACTTTACATCAAAGAACGGAAAGAGGTTTTTTGCTTTAGGTGAATTAGTAGATGTATATCCTTATGATAGAGAAATGATAAAATTTGATCAGCAATAGAAGCGAGGAGAAATCGTCGTTTTTATTTATACCTTATTGTGTGAAAATTCTAACATATTTAGTTAAATTAATAACGTTAAAACATTGACAGTCCTTGTTAATAAATATATAATGTATAGGTATTATTTTATTAATACCAAATTTAAACTAAATAATTTATATTAACAAAGGAGGAGTAGTGAATGACAGAAAAACAAATTTCAAGAAAAGATTTTCTTAAAGGAATGGGCACTGGATTAGCCGGTGTTGCTGTTGTAGGTACTATGGGTGGATTACTAACTGGCTGTTCTCAAACTACGGCTGGCTCAGCAGTTGAAGGTGCACCAGAATTCCCATTTAAGTATGTAAAGCTTGACCCGGCAAAGGCGGAGGAAATAGGCTATAATACATATTTTGAAAAGGGTGGCTGAGGTGTTGGTGTTGCTGAAGGGTTCTTCGGCTATTTAGCAAGTGAAGTAGGATATCCATACAATCAGATACCAACTGCTGCATTTACTCATGCAGGATCTGGTTATCAACAAGGAGCTTTATGTGGTGCTATAGGTGTAGCGGCTACCTGTATAGGATATGTTACAGATGTAGATACATCAAAGAAATTAGTTAGTGAATTATTTAATTGGTATAAGACACATGAATTTCCACAATACCAGCCTGAAGGTCTGGGTCTTGTACATACAGTAGCAGATTCAACTCTTTGTGAAGTATCAGTAGGTAACTTTATGGAAGCTCAAGGAGTTGCTTATGGGGATCATGAAAGAAAAGCACGTTGTGCAGGTGTTACTGGTGATGTACTTAGAAAAACAGTAGAATTATTGAACGAAACTGTTTAATAGACTTAAATCAAAAACGAGGTTTTACTGGCCTTTGGGGTGGTCTTGATAAAGGCTACTTCCTATATTAAATACAGAAAGTATATGATACTGGTTATATTTATCGTGGCAGCAATATTGACGCCGCTAGACGTGGTTTCCCAGGTTTTATTGGCAATACCAATGATGGTACTCTATGAAATAGGAATTATATTTTCAAAAATTGGAAGTAAGAAAAAATAAGATAAATATACGAGATAATTAAAACCCGTTTATAAAATAAACGGGTTTTAATATATAAAATACTATTTTGCTTGTTCTAAGGCGTTATTTACTGCTTCTTTAATTGCGTTACTTGTAACAGTTGCACCAGATACTGCGTCTACTTCAGTAGAATTTTTTTCTACTATAGCATCTGGAATTTGTTCTAAAGCTGGCTCTGAGAATCCTGGTGTTTCTTCCTGCTCTGTAACCTCTACATCAGCAATTTTACCATCTGTAACTGTTACGGAAACTTTTAAAGGAGCCATACCTTGAGCTTCACCAGTATATGTACCATCAGTTAGTCCAGCATCACTGCTACCACAACCAACTAAAGCCGTAGCTAATAATACTACAACTAAAATAATTGAAATATGTTTTTTCATCTTTATTCCCTCCTAGACAATTAATTAACATATTCATTATATAACTTTAATAATAAAATATCAAGGAATTTTGCTAATTTTAGTAATATAAATTAGATAATGATGTATAATATTAATTAGTTTCATAGAAAGGGGAGTTAGAATTGAAAATATATACGAATAAGGAATTAACCGATGCTTCTATTGAATTAATGGAAAAAAGAGGTGTTACTCTAGAAGATATAGGTGAGCTGGTCATGCTGTTACAAGCAAGCTATTATGATAATTTGACCTTGGAATATTGTATTGAGAATATCAAGGCTGTACTTAGAAAGAGAGAAATAACCCATGCAATATTAACAGGAATTGCTTTGGATGAATTAGCGGAAAAGAAAATGCTGCCAGAGCCAATACAAAGTATCATAGCCTCTGACGAAAGCCTATATGGGATTGATGAAATAATCCCCCTTTCCATTGTGAATATCTATGGAACCATTGGTTTAACAAACTTTGGTTATTTAGATAAGGAAAAATTAGGGATTATTAAAGAATTAGATACTAAAAAAGGTGCAGAGTGCAATACATTCTTAGATGATATAGTGGCTGCCATTGCAGCTGCGACTGCAAGTAGAATAGCACATTCCGCAAGGGACTAAGGAAGGGCTATGGGTAAATAGACAACTAAAGAAAAAATAGTCTGGTGGGTTCCACCAGACTATTTTTTATACTAAGCTTTAATATCTATAATCACAAAATTTCTCGAATATAAACTCTAATATTTCCATACATACCTTTGCAGTTTTATCCTCTATATCTAGTAATGGATTGAATTCTACAAAATCTATTGAAGTAACCAGTTTACTAGATAGAATCTTATCTAATATGATCTTTGATTCTAAAACATTGATTCCATCCCCTACAGGAGTTCCAGTTCCAGGAACTATTTCAGAATCCAAAACATCGATATCGAAGCTTAGATGTACACCATCTACATTAGAGGATTTTAGTTTTGTAATGGTATCATCTAATATTTTTTCTAGTCCAATAGTATTGATATCATCCATTGTATAAAGATTGATATTTAATTTTTCAACTAAATCTATCTCACCAGGATCTAAATCCCTTGCACCTATAATATAAACATTTTCTGGTTTGACCTTTATTCCTTCATAATACAGATTGGTCATATTAGGGTGTCCTACATTCATTGTAGCAGCCAAAGGCATTCCATGAACATTACCAGTAGGTGAAGTTTCAATATCATTGATATCCCCATGAGCATCTATCCAAATAACTGCCATCTCTTTAAAATGCTTACTAGCACCTGATATACTTCCTGTACCAATAGAATGGTCACCACCGATTACAAAAGGAAAAGACTTAGATAGTAAAGAAGAATAAACACTATGGGCTAAGTTTGTATTAACTTCGTTTATAGGGTCAAAATACTTTGCCGTTTTATGCCAATCATATTTACATTCATCTAGTATATCAGGAACATATATATTTCCCATATCGTAGACATTAAATCCATTGTTTCTTATTATATCCATTATTCCTAATTCTCTTAGTCTATCAGGTCCAAATTGGACACCATCTCTATCACAGCCATATTTAATAGGTACGCCTATTAGGTTAATGTTCAACAATATCACTCCTCTGTTAATTTAGCATAATTATTATATACCCTTTATTATTATTTGTCATTAATTAAATTATATATTATTATCTTATCACAAACTCTGAAATTTAACAGATTTACACAAAAATATATAGTATAATATCTAATGAATAAATAGAATATGGGGTGTTGAAATGACAAAATTCTACTATGCAGTGAAAAATGGTAGAAATCCAGGTATTTATAATACTTGGGCTGAATGTGAAAATGAAGTAAAAGGATTTAAAGAAGCCAAATATAAGAAATTTAAAACCTACGAAGAAGCAATGGCATTTATAGAAGAAGACAAGGTACAGTTGCATAATGGATTGAAAGACAAACTGGAGGCTAAATCTGTAGTTGATGTGAAAGATATAAAGGAAAATGAGATCATTGCTTATGTGGATGGTAGTTATTCTATAGAAGCTAAAACATTTTCTTATGGCATGGTAGTATTTACCACAGAGGGTAAGGAAGTATTTAGTGGGAAAGATAATCATAAAGATTTAGCAGATATGAGGAATGTAGCTGGTGAGCTAAAAGGAGCTATAGAAGCTATGAAGCTTTCCGTTTCTAGGGGCAAAAATACCCTTTACTTGCATTATGATTACATAGGTATAGAGGAATGGGCTAAAGGGAACTGGAAGACAAATAAACCGGGTACAAAGGCTTATAAAGAGTATTATGACTCTATAAAAGATAAATTAAATGTTGTATTTATCAAGGTACTAGCACATTCAGGTGTTGAATTTAATGAAGAGGCTGACCTATTGGCAAAAAAAGAACTCTTCTAATTCAAAAATGCAAAAATCGGGATCCAGTCCCGATTTCACGT
>JAAYGX010000129.1 GCA_012735585.1 Tissierella sp. | reverse complement strand
TTATAAAGGCTTAATGCAAAATCAACATGCTTATGAAAAGTTAACTGTAGAAGCCTGTTTAGAGTCTGATTATCAAAAAGCTTTAGAAGCCCTTACCTTAAATAGGGCCGTTGGAGATCCAGAAAAAGCTAAAAATGTATTGGATGATTTAATGGAAATCAATAAAGACTATTGGTATTTAAAATAGGGAGTGATGATATGTATCTATATTCAGAAAGAATTTATACTCCACAGGGCTATAAAAAGGGTTATTTACAGATTGAGGAAGGAAAAATTAAAGGAATTCATGAAAATATAGATGATCTGTATGTAGATTACAGCGGCAAAGTAATTGTTCCTGGATTTATAGATATTCATATCCATGGCTGGGCTACAGGATCATTTTGGTATGAAGGTACTGTCAAATCCTTAGAAAATATGTCTAAGGAATTGGTAAAGGTAGGAGTGACCTCTTATTTAGCTACTACCGGAACAGATGGATTAGATAAAATAAATAATCAATTAAAAGAAGGCAAAAAGGCAATAGAAAACTATACGCCTGAAAAAGGTGCTGATATATTAGGGTTTCATCTTGAGGGACCTTTTATCAATAAAGAATATAAGGGAATGCAAAAAGAAGAATATTGCATCAATCCTTCCATTGATATTTTAGAAGGTTTCTTTGAAAGCGGCGGTAAAGAAAATATAAAGTTGATTGCTTTAGCTCCAGAGTTGGAAGGTTCTTTAGAGTTTATAAAATATGCAAATAAAAGAGGGATACAAATTTCAATAGGTCATAGTGCTGCAGAATTTGAAGAAATAAGAGATTTAAAGGATTATGGGTTGGGTGGCGTGGTTCATACCTATAGTGGTATGAGAGGATTCCATCATAGGAGGCTTGGTGTTGTAGGAGCTGTGATGTATTTTGATGATCTCTATGCAGAATTTGCAAAGCAAACAGGAATGACGGTAAAACCTGAGGCCTTTGCCATAATGTATAAAATAAAGGGGCCTGAAAAGATCATCTTAACCTCAGATTCCACTGGATTAGCCCATGTGCAAGAGCCATTCCACCATTATATTAGGAGATGTACCTTTACTCCTGATGGGGATTATTTAAAATTGAACTATGATGATGGAAGAGAAGAGAGAATATATAAATATGATTATGATAAGGTTAAGGATTTAGAGTTAAGTTATATGGATTCAATAAAAAATATAGTAACTAATGTAGATGCCTCCATAGGAGATATTGTAAAGATGACAGCAGAAAATCCAGCAAAATATATCCATGTCTATGATAAGAAGGGCTCAATAGAAGCGGACAAAGACGCAGATTTTCTAGTAATTGATGGTCTATGGAATATCAATGATGTATATGTTAAAGGTGTAAAGCAAGAGATATAAATAATAAAAAAACTACCTCAGATGATATATTATGAGGTAGTTTCTTTTTATAAAATCCATTTGAATGAATATCATCTCAAGAGCATTGATTATTTACACCACCAGCATTATTTCAAACAGGCTCTTTCGGATCCTTTCAATTCTTCCTGTAGTCTACAATATTCTTTTATCGATTCTTCAAGTGTTTTCTATAAACAAGCATATATTCCCACCACTCTAATTTCCTTTGTAAATTATTCGCAAAGAATGATATAATAAATACAAAATTAAGAGATGAGAATTTTAAGGCGGTGATAATTTGTATAAATTAATAGCTTTAGACTTAGATGGTACTTTATTAACCGATAGCAAGGAAATTTCCAAGGAAAATTTAGAATTAATCCATTATTTAATAGAAAAAGGATATGAAATTGTAATAGCCACAGGAAGAAGTTATTACTCGGCTAGAGTTCTTACTAATAATATCAATGAACATCTAATATATATCTGTAACAATGGAAATATCGTTCGCGATGCTATTGATGATAGGGTATTATCAGCTAATTTTCTAAGTCCACAGGATGCTAAAATAATATTAGATGAGGGGATAGCAAGGGGATTATACCCTTTTGTACATGTGGATTATTTTAATGAGGGTTATGATGTATTATTAGGTAAAGATCATTATTCTAAGGAAAGTCTTACAAGGGCAAGAAATAATCTTTTAAGAATAAAGATAATCGAAGAGCAACTAGAGGAGAATCTAAATAGGGTTTTAGCCATAGTTTATCCAGCAGAATTAAGTAAGTTAAAAGATTTCTATTATGCTATAGGTGAGCTATATCCAGACATGTTTAATTCTTATATCATGGAAAATGCAACTCAAGCTGAAGGACTGCTAGAAGTTATGAATCCATCGGGAAACAAATGGAAGTCTATAGT
>JAAYGX010000128.1 GCA_012735585.1 Tissierella sp. | reverse complement strand
TTTTTTTCTATCCGCATTAATGGAAAGGCTTAATATAGGTCATACTTTAGTATCTAATGATGAAAATAATGCTGATGGTATGTATATAGTTACGGCAACTATTTTAGATGAAGAATATGAGATAAAAATCCAAGGGGAACATGGTGAAACTTGGACAGTTAATGATAAACCACCCTATGAAGAAATACCTGAGGATAGTCAAGCTGAGAAGCTTCAATTTCAATATGAAATTAATAAATTAGTGAAAGAAATTAAGGCTGAGGGCGGAATTTTGAAGAGATTAGAAGCAACTAATGCTGAGATTACGGATTCTACTGATCCTATTAAACCAGCAAAAGTAACTGTCGAGGAGCTTAAAGTTATTAGTTCTAAACTTGTAGAATATGGAAAGGAAATACAAGGATATGAGGATAAGGTTGTAAGTATAACATTACAAACAATAGGAGTTCCCGGGGTAGATTTTGTGGCTATTGACAAAACTATAGTTTCATTGAGGAATAAACTGACTGAAGCAGAGACTAAGGCATTAGAACGTGGAAGGGAGCTAGAAATAGAAGCGAGCAATGCTGCAAAAGATGCATTGAATCAACAAATAATTGAAATAACTAGTGCACTTAATGCAATTACAACGAAACTGGATGAGTTTCAAATTGAAAGTGCAGATTTGAAATCTTTAAATGAAATAAAGGGAAGTCTAGGACGATATGAAAGAGAAGTTGATGGCTATGATCTTAGAGTTGAGACGATAGAAAAATTAGCGGAAAGTCTACCGAATACAGAACCTACTATTGACTTTGGTGAGACTAAAGATAAGATTACTTCTGTTAGAGATAAAATAAAAGAAGTAAATAATAAATTAAATTCAGCGTTGGAAAAAGCAGCGAATGCAGAAAATGCCACAAAAGCAGTTATAGATGCAGAAACAGGTGTCTATCAATATTTGAACGGACAAATAACTTCTGATGCTATACAAAAATTGGTTGAAGAAGCAAAGGAAAAGGTTAATAATTTAACTAACAGCCAGCTTAAGAATGATTTAAATAATAGACTTAATGAAGTCTGGGTTAAGAGACTTGCCATACAAGCTGTTAATACAGCTGTAGCTGATATGGAAGATTTACTGGATAAGGACACAATAACAAAAGAAGAGATTGCGGACATTGTTGCTAAAGAAAATGCTGAATATAAGAATGAAATCACCAAAGCATACTTCGCTGCTATAGAAGATTTTGACGCTATAGGTACTGCTCTAAAAACTAGAATAATAGAAATACAAAAAGTATTGGATGCTATTGTAGTAGCAGATGAAATGGATAGAGAAGCAGATATTAAACCAGCTAGAGCTATAGTTAAGAAAATTGGTAGTAAGTATGAAAATATAAAAAATGCTTTGAACGCATATATCGATGAGAAGGAAGAAGATATAATTAATGGTGAAGCCAATGCTCTTTTAGATGACGCTAAAGAAGCAATACAAGCTGCATATGACTTGTTGATAAAAAAATTTGATGATGGCGATATTAAATATTCTACAACTGATATAACAGAAGCTATATAAAAAGCAAAAGAAGCTATAAAAAAAGTTAAAGATTCCTTAGAAGTCATAAAGATGAATAGGGCAATAGAAGGTGTGGAGGATACCCAAAAAGCTAAAGATGCAGTAGCTATAGTTGAGGTAACAGAGCTTAGAAAAGATTATACCTCTGCTGATAAGCTTGTAACAGCTATAACAGAGAGAGAGGAATTCGATGGATATATTGATGGAAATTTTATAGCTATCAAGCAAGGCTTAATTAATCAATTAAAAATTGTACTACCTAAAATTGAAACAGAAGAAGCAAAGGTAGCAGTAACCAAGGTCGAAAATAGCCTAACCCAAAAGGACTTAGATGCTGCTAAAGAAGCAGTAGAAAAGAATGGGGTTAAAGCATTCGATGAAAATCAATATAATGTGTTAAAAGAAAAATTGGATGTTGTTGAAGCTGTAATTTTCATAACCAATGAAGTGGCAGATGCCGAAAGAAACTCAGAAGAATATGTCACAGAAGATGTTATTAAAGGAATAACAAATATTGATAATCAAATAGTTGGAATAGTCAATGGAATTAAAAATTCACTGGTTGAAGAAATTGAAAAAATACCAAATGCTACAACTGCAATGGTTAATAGAAGATCAGACCTAACTAATAGATTGAATACTTTAGACAATGTATGGGAAGGTATAGTAGCAGTAAGATATGCGGAATATATTTATAAAGAAGTAGGAAATAGTGAGCCAACTTTAACTAATGCCATTAAGTTTGCCAATACTAAAATCCCCGATGTAGGAAATAGTAAGGTCAAACAGGATTTAGAAAAAAGGATAGAAACAATAGTAAATGAACTGGCTGCAAATGATTCCTACGAAGAAGCTAACAATAAGGTAACAGCTATAGAAGGTATACTT
>JAAYGX010000127.1 GCA_012735585.1 Tissierella sp. | reverse complement strand
TTCGCTATTGCTTCCTCTCTCCCACACCTCACGATGTGAAACTTGCAAGTTGCTATCGGGTTCGTTGGCAACTACGCCCCTTAGGACTTTCACCTTAGATACATGACATGCCCGTCAAACTTAAAAAAAGTTATAGTGGATTATATAATCCACCATAACTTTTACTATATCTATATTATATCACCATAGTTAGATTATCTAGAACAATTATCTATGGTGGGAACATTTCAAATCTATACTTTATTTTTCTTTCGACAACTGAATACTAAGGTGATTAATGGTAAAACCGTCTGAAAAGGCAAAGCATAATAGTGATAATAGTCGAAGTTCTCCATCATCTCCATAGTACTGCTAAATAATAATTGGGAAATAATTAGTACTATTAACCCTACTGGTAATGAATAAATACCATATTCCTTAGTATTAAATACATGCTTAAGCCCTAAACAAATAGCAAATAAACATGTAGTAAACTTAGCAAATCCAGCTAATAGCAATATAATAGAAGAAAATATTGCTACATTTTCAAGAAAGCTTCCAATTGTTATGATTGTATTTGCATAATATGTGGGAAAAGATGTATTATCTACTAAGGGAGTACCTAATATTAAGACACTTCTAATAGAAACTATTAGTATTAGACCCCCCCCAATAAGGGTAGATAGACTAAGTATTTTAAATGTCTTTTTTGGCTCCTTAAGTGTATTAAATAAAGCTAAAAAAACAACAATTTCTCCAAAGGGAAAAGAAAATATATTGATAGTACTTTTTAGCACGGGACTCCATCCCTCATATAAAACTGGTAAGACATTTTGAAAATCAAGCTGGCTCATAGATAATAATGTCATTATAAGGATTAAGGCTAACAATAGTACACAAACTAAATTAGCCCAGCGTCCAAACACCTCTATACCCGATCTAACCATATAAGAACTTACTAGTATAATCCATATGCCACTAAAATACTGTGGTGTCAGCCTGAAGGAGACTACTTGGATAAATTCAGTAATATTTCTAACACAAAGTGCACCTAAATATAGAAAATATAAAATATATAATAATGAAAAAATCCTACCTATGATCTTTCCATAGATTATATCTAATATTTCAAATAAATTTTTCCCTGGAAATAAAGAGATAATTTTACAATATACAAATATCATAGGCATTATAGCAGAAAGCGCCAATATAATAGAAATCCAAATATCCTGTTTAGCCATTGTAATACCAGTTAATATAATGGAAGTACCTATAATAAAAATTATAACTAAAAATATAGCTTGTTTAGTTGTAATTATTTCCTTATCCATATCAATCATTCTACTTCAACTCCAATAGGTGTAGTTGTATGTTGACTGCTTTTAATTCTTATATCCGAAGTAACCTTGATATCTAAGTCACTGAAAATTTCACTCCAACTGTCCCCTACTTCCTTCCATATATTTGGGTGTTTTTTCATTATTTTGCTGCCAAAAGCAAATATATCCAATCCACTTTCTTTTTGCATTTTTTCAATAAAAATTTTAATTTCATTTTCTAAATACCTATCAGATATCTCCTTGAGAATTGTTCTTCCTTCAGCGCTTGTATAATCAATCCCATCGTCTACTTCGGAAATATTAACAACGGGCTTGATATCAACAGATATCTGTATTTCTCCATCTATTAAATCTATATCAATTCTAGTATGGTTTCTATTTATATCTAAGGTAACCCTTTTATCATCTTCATCTGTAGGTATAGTTAATACTCCACCTTCTATTTGATTCACGATAAAGAGATATTTCATTGTATCTATGGGTTCAAGAATCCCTATAAGCCTACCTTTATCAAAATAAGCAGATCCTATAAATTGGGCTGCAGTTTGTCCATGTAGGTCAATAATACCAACGGTAGGTAAAACAGGATACAATTCCTTACGTTGTACTTCATTTATTACTTTATTTACTTTTATATCTGGTAATTTAGATAAATACTTAAATGACCTTCTCATATTTTCGTATTCAAATATCCTTATCTTTGTAAATTTCAAATCCTGATTTAATATCTCCTTGGCAGTTTCTTCCTTCGAAATAAAAATACGTAATTTAAGCTGAAGTTCAGGACTACGAGCAATCCAATCAAGTACAGGTGTGATATCCTCCCTTGCAATATCTTGACTTATTATTATAATAGATACGTGACTCCAATATGGGGTTTTGGTTGTAAGACTGATCAAATTCCTAACTGCTTCAACTATGGTAATGCCTCTAGCCTCCATTACTATGGGATTTAATTCAATAGATGCCCCACCTCCTCCAGCATCTATTACTTCAACATTTAAAATATATTCTTTTGTGTTTTTATCTTTGTCTAAAGCAATAGTACTAACTAAAAATACGTCCTCTATTTCCCTATAATCCCAGCATCCACTTAGAAAGACAGTAAGAATAATTAAGCCTAATAATAAGTTATTTCTACTCATTTCTTGCCTCCTAATTTTATTCTTTCAATATACCATCTTGGACCACGTATATATGTATCCTTTAAATCTTTTCCGTAAATAGAATTTATAGTAGACATATACAAGACACCATAGCTCTTTAAACTAAATAGATGAATAAATAATGTAGTTAAAGCCATGATATATCCGAAGATTCCAAAGACAGCAGAGCATAAAATAAACATAAATCTTAAAATTACTGACTGGGATTTGATATCTAGTAACATAAGTGAAGATACACTGGATATTCCTACTACAATAATCATCGCAGAACTAACAAGCCTAGCTTCAACCGCTGCTGAACCTATGACCAAAGCTCCAACAATTCCTATAGTCTGCCCAATATATCCTGGAGCACGAGCACCTGCTTCTATCAAGATTTCAAATGCTATAAATAACCCTAGTAGTTCTACAGCTGTGGAAAATGGAACCCCTTGACGTGAACTAAAAATACTCAATACCAAAGGTGCTGGTAAAACTTCCTTGTGATAGGTTACCAATGCTAAATATATGGCTGGAAAAGATGTAGTAATGATAAATCCCAACATACGTATCAATCTTCTTATAGTTCCAAAGTAATAGTTGGTATAATAATCTTCTGCGGCTTGAAAGTTTTCTATAAACAATAAAGGAACTGTCATAACATCAGGTGTTCCATCTAAAAATATTCCAATTCTTCCTTCTAACAACTTAGAAGCTAGAATATCTGGCTTTTCTGTTTCACCAGACATTTCAAATATGGACTGACCTCTTTCATCTATCAGCTCATGGATATATTTAACATCTAAAATTCCATCAATCTCTATAGCGTCAATTCTTCTATTTACTTCATTTATAATTTCTTCCTCAGCAACTCCCTTAAGATAGCATATACAGGCCTTGGTTTGACTCTTTGTTCCAATGGTTTTATATTCAAATTTTAAATCTCTTGTCTGGAGTTTTCTCCTAATCATACTGATATTTATAATCAGAGATTCAGTAAATCCTTCTTTTGGACCTCGAATTGTTTTTTCAATTTGTGGCTCCTCTATATTTCTGGTTTTATATCCTTTGGTGCTAACTATTAGGGCCTCAGATAGTCCTTCGGCAAGTATAATAGTGTCCCCACTAATAATGGAATCTACTATTTCCATAAACTCCTGAGACTTTTTAACTTCACTAGATAGTATAACTTGCATAGCAAAAAAATCCATACTCTTTATTATGTCTTTTTGTATTTGCATAATTGGCATTATAATATTGTTTGTAATTGTGTTTGCATCCACCATACCATCCATGTAAAAAATACAAAACCTGTACTCAGGATTCTCCTGATTTTGAAATTCCCTAGTAACAAGTGTGTTGTCATTTCTAAATATATCCTTAAATAACTTAATATTTTCTTTGAGAGAGCTAGTTAAATTAAACATAATAATCACCTTTGTATATTTTAACCATTGTATGGATAATTTAACCATTACTATAAAGGTATCTGATCATACAAAGAATATGGATAGTCTATCCCCTAGATTAAACTAGGCAAAAACATTTGACAATGTTATAATTTTGGAGTATAATATACTACAATTAAATTAAAAGCGTTAAAGAGGAATAGTAAAAAGAAATATGCTAACAGGAATGAAGATTCACCGACTGAAAGATCTTCTTAAGCGAAGTTCTTTTGAACCTACCCTTGTAAGCTGCAGGTGATAAGCCTGTCCGTTAACCAACGTTACTGGTATCAAGAGGATTAGAATCTTTTCTAATCAATTTGGGTGGCACCGCGATCTAACCTTCGTCCCTTTTCTGGGATGAAGGTTTTTATATTTTAAGGATAGTTTAATAAAAAAAGGAGGTAAAGTTATGGAAATGAGTTTAATTCAAGCTCAAAATTACAAAAATAATGTTTTAATAAGAGAAGCAAAGAAGGATAGACATGTTCCCGATGATTTCTATTCTACTACTAATCAGCAAACTTTTATCTTCTTAAACAATAAGTGGATTGAAGTTAAACATCAAAGAATGGATGCTTTAATAGTCATAACTGAATTTGGTCCATTTTGTAAAAAATTAAGAGATATCAAAAAAGGTGATAAGATAGTTTGTGGATCTATTGGAATAAAAATCATTAATCCAGATGACAATTTATGTGATACTGGATTTAGCTTTATGAATAATCAAGTTTCTTCCGAAAGACGTAATGATATGCTAATTCATGACTTAGCTTTACAGCTAGTTAATGAAGATAAAAAGCTCACTATTGTGGCTGGGCCAGTAGTAGTTCATACTGGTGGTGATCATTACCTTTCAGAGCTTATAAGAAATAGTCATGTTGCAAGCATCTTAACTGGAAATGCCCTTGCTGTTCATGATATTGAAAAAAATCTATTTGGGACATCCCTAGGGGTATGTAGTAATACAGGAAAAGCTGCTGAAAATGGATATAGAAATCATATGAGAGCAATTAACCAAGTAAATGGATATGGTTCAATTAGGGATATTGTAAATGCAAAAGCACTAGAATCTGGTATTATGTATGAATGTGTAAAAAACAATGTGCCATTTGTATTGGCAGGTAGTCTAAGGGATGATGGTCCATTGCCAGACACTGTTACAGATATGATTGAAGCTCAAGACCAGTATGCTAAGCTTCTTTCAGATGCTGACATAGTCTTAATTATGGGTAGTATGCTTCATGGAATAGCTACAGGTAATATGCTCTCAGATAGTGCTCAGATGATATGTGTTGATATTAACTCAGCAGTTGTAACTAAATTAAGCGATAGGGGTAGTTCTCAGGCAACAGGTATAGTTACTGATGTGGGGCTATTTTTGAACTTATTGGTAAAAGAGATAAAATTATTGGAAGTTGGGGTAAATTAATAAGTTGAATAACTAGATAATGCAGAAAAGAAAGCCCGAAGGACTGATCCTTTGGGCTTTCTTTTTCTAAATTTTACTAGTTAATTATACTCCTACGTGTAACATTCAGTCGTTTATTTTGCTATACATGTCAAAAGAGAATATATGGAGTGTTTTTTCTATCACAATATTATTTAAACTCATTAGATCTACAACGTATGGTGTGACTTCTCTTCCCTCTTCACCATAGATTTTAATCTTAGGCCTTGTGTTAAATCCATGGTTTACTTCATATACAATACCTTCTCTCCCATCACTTAAAAGTACTAGGGTATCTTTAGAATAGATGTTAATCGAGTTAGAAAACGTTCTAATTAAATCAATACTAAACTGATTTCCGCCAGATGCTAATATATACTCCATAGCATCATGCAGAGGCAATGCCCTTCTATAGGGTCTGTCCGATGTCAATGCATCAAAAACATCACATATAGCCGCAACTTTACTAAACTTATGAATCTCATCTCCTCTTAAACCTCGGGGATACCCAAGACCATCCTCCCTCTCATGATGGCTTAGTGAGATATTCCTTGACACTGCATGTAAATCTGTATAATTGGTCAGAAATTCATAACCTTTTTCGGAATGGGACTTCACTAATTCATATTCTTCATCCGTAAAACTTCCAGGTTTGTTTATAATTTCTATAGGTATAAATGTCTTACCTATATCATGAAATATACAGCCTATAGCAAGCTTCTTAATCTCGTCCATATTGAATCCACTATCATTGGCAAGAACTATAGATAAAAGCATCATATTTATACTATGGGTCAATGTATAATCATCATAAATAGATATATTATGAAGATTATATAGAGTATCCTTATTAAATATTGTTTCATATACAATTTCATTTACTATCTCGTTTATATCCCTTATGTTCTTATTGACATCTTTGGCATCTATCTTCTTTCCATAATTAGATGCAGCTATTATTCCTTGTAATTCTTCCTGCAATGTGTGAATTCTTGTCATAATTTCAGGTTTTATAATCTCTTCAACTTCTCTTTCAGTATACTTATCTTTTATATATATACTATAATAACCATATTTTTTTAATTTAATTATAATACGATTTGTGAGTTTAGTTCCTCCCCTCAATAACATTCCACCAAAATTATTATATAATGTTCTCCCTAAAATGTCCCCTTCTCTTGCATACTCAATTGGAATTCTTCTCATTAATTGCACCTCATCAATATTATGTAAACTCCCAATAATCAGATATAATTTAAACCCATTAAATTCCATTGTATCACAATATTGTATAATTGTGGCGAAATTTGTAGGTTGTGATTAAAAAATATGGAGTTAGTTAAATATTAACAAATCAAAATTATTGTTTATAATTTCAAGCAATGCAATCATTGACCCATAGTCATTTCATATAAATCCATTATCATGCTTATATTTCGTTTATCACATCATGGTCTTTCACCCCTGTAACTTCGATCTGACATACCTTCATTGCATTCAAAGCATTTTTATGATTTTCCACAGTGGTTCCTGCACAGCAGGATGCATCAACAAAAATTGGAATTTCTGGCATTTTAGCTTTTAAAATCATTGCATTTGAAATAACACAAATATCTGTACAGATTCCAATAAGCTCTATAGACTCTATATCTTTCATCTCTGCAATAAATTTGGCAAGCTCTATTGAACCAAAAGATGGCTTTTCAATCACTGGACAGCCACTTACATATACACTTTGCGAAATTTCCCATCCAGGAGTCCCTTTTATACAATGCTCTACAGGCAGGTTTTGCCCTTCTTGTGTCTGAAGGTAAGCCTCCGTATGGGTATCTTGTGTATAAATGACCGTGTCACCTTGCTTAAGATATCTGTCAATTTTAGCTTTGGCAGCATCAACAATCTCTACAGCTTCCTTAGTACCAAGAGATCCATCAATAAAATCATTCTGCATATCGGTTACTACTAAAACCCTCATTTTATTCCTCCTTTAATTCCTTATTTGAGAATTTCTTATTTTATCTGTATTAATTGCTGTAACATTACCATCAATACCAATGGATTTTACAGCAATTTGCATCTGTATAAATATTATATTCTATTTATCAACTAATACCAAATGTAAATTAACACGTTTATTTGCAGCTTTAAACCCATAATTAATTAAAATACTAAGGGTTCAATAAGAAAAAAATAACCCACAAGTCTAAGATGATAAAACCTTATGACCTGCAGATTATAAAATTTATATTTTTCTTCTCTTATTAGCAAATGCTAAATGTAATATATTGGTTATATTTAACAGAATTCCCATCCCAAACAACATAAATGAAACAAATATTCCAAATAAAGGTGCTCCATCACATTCATATGGTGATATATCTTTAGTTAGCAAAAATATGCTGAGATATAGTATACCTACTAATACAAAAGGACCTACTAGAATTATATATTTGGTTTTTTTATTACTTATATTATATATAAGCAGAGTTATTACAAATATATTTACTATTATTCCAATTAACATTAAATATCTGGTCATAATTACCCCTCCTGTTAAATTTCTAATCTATTCACCATCATCTCTATATTCTAAAATATCGCCTGGTTGACAGTCTAAGGCCTTACAAATTGCCTCTAAAGTCGAGAATCGAATAGCTTTTGCTTTACCATTTTTTAATATGGAGATATTAGCCATAGTTATTCCGACTCTTTCTGAAAGCTCTGTCACACTCATCTTCCTCTTAGCCAACATCACATCAATATTAATTATAATAGCCATTGTATTCACCTCATATCGTTAAGTCATTGTCATTTTTTATATTGATGGCATTTTGTAATAGTTTTTGTAGAACTGCAGCAAATACTGATATTACCATTGGTCCAAAAACAAAGAGTAGTCCAATCAATATGGCACCAGGTGCATCATCCACTTCTCCTACAATATAGAAAAGTGGCATACTAAGTACATATAATGCACTAATAATAGTTGCACAGTTTTTTATATTTTTTAAAGCTTTTACAGATAGTTCTGAGAAAGCTTTATTATGATCTATAAATGTTAAAAGTTTAAAAGCTTGATATAAGGCAGTAAAAAATGGTATTGCTGTTACATACATAATTATTAAAATACCATATAAAACATAAGCCATTTTCATACTACTTTCTGCCGCATCCCTAGCAGTCATAGGTAAAAGAAATATACATAGTCCAATGATTGGAAGCCCTATGAGAATGACAGCAAGTTTTAAAAAAATTGTTTCTTTTTTCATACATTCACCCCATAGAAATTATTGTTAATTCAATATTAATATACAATTTATCGATTGTCAATAAATATATATTATAATACATTAACATATTATTTCTTATCATTTGTTTTCTTATTTAAATGAATTTTAGCCTTATAAAATAAATAAATATACCCCATATAGGTATATTTACAATTAAGAATTTATTTGTTATAATACCCACTATGGGTATATAGTACTTTAAAATTATAATAATGGGGGTATTAGTTTTGGATATAAAAAAAAAGTTAAAGAAAAAAGCTTATGTGGTTAAAGATAAGTGTGTAGCTTGCGGAACTTGTGTTAAGGTATGCCCTAGAGGCGCTATTAAAATAATAGAAGGTGTATTTGCAGAAGTTGATGAAAATAAATGTATAGGATGCACCATTTGTGCTAAGGAATGTCCCGCTTCAATTATTGAAATGGTTGCTAAAAAGGAGGTCGTTGTAGATGTCAAATAAAAGAAAGAAAAAATGGAATGATTATCTTTATTTTGTATCTATATTATATTTAATACTTGGTGTATTTAATATACTCTTTGCATGGTTAGGATTATTGTGCTTTTCAATTCCCCTAATTATATCATTATCAGGCGGGGGAAAATTATATTGTAATAACTACTGTGGAAGAGGCCAACTTCTATATCTTCTTGGTAAAAAGTTCAACCTTTCAAGAAATAAGCCTATGCCAAATTTTATGAAATCCAAATACTTTAGATATGGATTTTTAAGCTTTTTTATGATTATGTTTGGCAATATGTTATTTAATACCTACTTAGTATTTTCAGGAATTAATTCCCTAAATGAAGTGGTTACACTATTATGGACATTTAAACTTCCATGGGGTTGGGTAAATACAAGCTTTGTTCCACCTGGAGTTGCACAATTTGCCTTTGGATTCTATAGTGTTATGCTTACCTCTACTATATTAGGATTGGTGACTATGGTACTTTATAAGCCAAGATCTTGGTGTATTTATTGTCCTATGGGTACTATGACACATGGAATATCTACTATTAAATATAATAACAAAATTAAAAATATATAATTTTTTTATTATAACATCCATTTAAAATTATAATACTCACCACAGAATAAAACCAATCTTTTTCTAGATCAAAAAACTCCTTGAAATCAAGGAGTTTCTATTATAATATTCAATATTATTTATACCTACCGCCACATAATTTTTAAGGCTTATTTCTTCCAATTCATTATAAGCTCTACTTCATCAACATTTTTATCAATTTGTTCTTCTATAACTAGAAAGTCTTCTCTCAGATAAAAATTAATCGCAGGAAAATTCTTTTTATAAACTTGTAACGACAACTCAGAGTTGTTTTCCTTAACGTAATTAAGTAAAGCCTTTCCTATGCCTTTGGACTGACTATTTGAATTAACAAATATGCCGGCAATATAATTGTCCATTAATCCAATAAATCCTTGGACTTGGTCATTATCTTCGTATACAAAGACTGTGGCATCAGGCAACATTTCCTTGACCAAATCATAATTTTCCCTCCAGTAATTCGGATCAATAAAATCATGAGCCTTAATATTTGTATCCAGCCATATTCCCATAACTGTTTCTAATTCATTGATATCAAATTTTCTAATCATATTAACTCCTTAAATATTATTTTATAATGATTATATCCATCCTTGTTTCCAGCAAAGGCACCCTTTAAAGGTTTATAAACTTCCTCTAATATTTTTTCATCACCTGAATTTAATCTTTCTAACACTTTTGAAAGAATCAATTGGACCAGTTATTTTTCAATCCCTGCGATGCCTATCGCACCGGGACCACCATGACTTGAAATCACAGCACCAGCTCTCATCCATCTAGCTTTCTGTACACCATTTTCCCTCAGTAGATTATAAATTACTTCTTTATAATTATCATTCACACTAGGAGCCCCTACTATTAGAACGGTCTCAGGATCAATGTTGTAGCTTTTTAAAAAATCATTAATCATGTTCTTTAAAGAGCGATCAAAGGATCCACGATATTTTCTCCCGGATACCAAATACCCATTTTCCAATATAATGGTTGGACAAATTTTCAATATATTTGCTCCATAAAAAGCTAAATTTGAGACACGACCGCCAGCTCTTAAATAAATAAGTGTTTTAGGCAGGAAAACCATATGGGTACGTTCGCGAATATCTTCGACAAAAGCAATAATCTCTTCAGGACTTTTATTAGGATTATCTTCAATAAATTGAGCGGTTGCTTTGACAATAGTAGCTGCTCCAATAGACACATGCTTGGAGTCTACTATATAGACATTTTCAAAATCTTGAGCCGCAATATTTGCCGCATTGAAGGAAACAGTTGTTACTGATGAATAGGCAATGTGGATTATATATGCATCCGGATATTTGGCAAAAACTTTTTTGAAAACTTCTGTGTTATCTTGAATTGTCGAACCAGATGTCTTGGGTAGAGTTCCTGTTTCCTCATAAAATTCAAAAACTTTTTGTACCTCAAAGCTTCCATCTGGATATGTTTGATCACCCATAGTTACATGCATTGGAATGATTTGAATATTATAGCGTTCGATAATTTCTTTCGATAAATCCGAACCACTTTCTGTTGTGATAATATATTTTTTCATAATTGACCTCCATTATTTTGGGTGAGAGTATACATCTAATCATAAATCCTTTTTTCATAATATCAAATGTATTAACTAAATTCAATTAATCTCTATTCAAATCTCAAAAAGTGCACACACCTAACAAAACTTACAGACCTAGGTGCTTAATTTAGCATAAGGATATGCAATTATAAAAAATTTAATCTAAATTTATCCTAAAAACAAATAAAACCTCTAAATCAAGAGGTTTTATTTGTATCAATATACATATGTATGGTGGAGGCGGTGGGAATCGAACCCACGTCCGAAAACACTTCCACAAGAGCTTCTCCGAGTGCAGTCAGTAATTTAACATTCCCTCTACTCATCTCCTACTGACAGGATATGAGTTTCAGTAGCTTCATAGATTCCGTTCTTAGCTCAAAGCTTTGCTAAGCGCGGTGCCCTGCTAGGTTGACGTCTTTTCTTTAGCCGCAGGTTACTTAAGAAAGACGGACAGCTTTAACTAAGCTGCAAATGCGTAATTATTATTGTCGTTTATTGTTTGTGCCACTTTTTTCGTTGTTTGGCGACAACGACTCGCTACTCCTGATTCCACATCCCCGTCGAAACCAGTGCGCCCCCATAATTTTTATATTATTCAGCTTAATAATTATAACAAAGATAAAGTATTATGTCAACTAATTAAGATCCTACGCTACAGCTCAGGATGACAGGAAAGCTATCCCTTATGAAGACAGAACAATCCTTAGAATGACCATATTTAATCACGGGCTGGCAAAGCCAGCCGCTACAT
>JAAYGX010000126.1 GCA_012735585.1 Tissierella sp. | reverse complement strand
ATGAAATATTTAGAAGAGAAGAATATAGGTTTTGATGTTGGTGTTACAAAGGTACCAATAGTTGCTTCCGCGGTAATATTTGATTTAAATATAGGGGACCATAAAATAAGACCTGATTTTAAAATGGGATATGATGCAGCTAAAAATGCCAGTAAATCTGAAAATAGACAAGGTCCCATTGGCTGCGGCATGGGTGCCACAGTAGGAAAGATTTTAGGACCAAATAGTGCCATGAAATCCGGACTTGGTAGTGCCACTATTGAATTGGGTCAACTGAAGGTATCTGCCATGGTGTCGGTAAATAGCTTTGGAGATGTATATGATCACAAATCTGGGAAACAAATAGCAGGAGTGTATGATTATAAAAATAAAAGAATCCTAAATACGATGGATATATTAAAAGGCCAATATAATACAATGGATATGTCTATGAAAAATACAACTATCGGAGTAATAGCAACCAACGCTATTTTAACTAAAGCGGAAGGCAATAAGATTGCACAAATGGCACATAATGGTTTTGCAAGATCAATCAACCCTATCCATACCATGTTTGATGGAGATACTATTTTTACAATGGCAACAAATAAAGTAGAAGCAGATATAAGTCTAGTGGGTACAATAGCTGCCGAGGCAATGTCACAAGCAATAACGAATGCAATAATTAATTCGAAAGGATATGGTGGATTAGTAAGCTTTGAAGATATTAAATAATATATCTTGACTATGAAGATATAGTTTATTTATAATAGTCTTTGTAACAATGCCGACATCTAATAATAGAGTTGGACAAAGGAAGTAAAAAAATAAATCGACTGGCATCCTTAAGGAGCTAGAACGGAGGTATATTATGAAAAATGTAAAGAATTTGAATGTAAGAAGAATGACTATTATTGGTATCCTTGGTGCCATATCCATAGTACTTGGACTGACACCGCTAGGGTTTATACCTGTTGGGCCAACTAGGGCCACCATAATGCATATTCCGGTTATCATTGGAGCTATAGTAGAAGGTCCTATCGTTGGAGGTATTGTAGGTTTAATATTTGGGGTATTTAGTATTTTTCAGGCTATAACCAATCCAACTCCTGTATCGATTGTATTTTATAATCCAATAGTATCTGTTTTACCAAGGGTTTTAATTGGGATTACCACATATTACACTTATAATGCTATTAAAAAAATAGGTAACAAAAATACCATGATAGTTTTAAACTTGATATGGGCAGCCATCATTGCCTATCTATCCTATGGCATTTATCAAAATATTATAAATTCTGATAGTATTTTAATGATATTAATGAATGTACTATTAATAATTATTGTATTGATAGTGGCCTACTTTACCTTTTCTAGGGTAAATAGCAAATCCTTAGATGTTATTATCGCCACTATTGTGGGAACCATGACGAATACTGTCGGTGTTCTTTCTTTGATTTATATATTATATGCGGAAAGGTTTGTGGCGGGGCTAGGTTTAGACATTAGTACTGCAAGAAGTACGATCTTTGGTATAGCAATCACAAATGGTATACCAGAAACTATTATTGCTATCATCATTGTAATGAGCGTGGTTGGAGCGCTTAAATTTAGAGAAAAAGAATAGAAGGTGGAAAATTGTTATTAGTAATAGATGTAGGAAATACTAACATTGTATTTGGTATTTATAAAGATAAAGAACTTGTAGATAATTGGAGGATAGCATCGGAAAAAAATAGGACTAGCGATGAATATGGGCTTTTATTTGAACAAATATTTACCCATTATGGATTAGAACTTAATGACGTATCTAGTATCATAATCTCATCAGTAGTGCCATCTTTGATGCATACACTATCATCTATGTGTATCAGATACTTTGATATCAACCCAATCGTTGTGGGACCAGGGGTCAAAACGGGTATGGATATTAAATATGATAATCCAAAGGAAGTTGGGGCTGATAGAATAGTAAATGGTGTAGGAGGATATGAAAAATATGGAGGTCCTCTAATAATAGTTGATTTTGGAACTGCCATTACATTTGATGCCATATCAAAGGAAGGGGATTATCTAGGTGGGGTTATTACACCTGGGATCAGTATATCTTCAGAAGCATTATTTTTAAGAACAGCTAAGCTACCAAAGGTTGAAATAGCAAAGCCGGATAAAATAATAGGTAAGAACACTGTAAATAGTATTCAAGCCGGATTAGTATATGGATATATAGGACTAGTCGATTATATTGTAGAAAATATGATGAATGAAATGTCAACAAATGGAGAAACTGTAAAAGTAATAGCGACAGGTGGATTCTCTACCTTAATAGGAAGCGGAAGTAAATATATTCAAAATATAGATAAGATGTTGACCTTGGAAGGGTTAAGAATTATACATGAGAGAAATAGATAAGTGGCCTATGCTACTTATCTTTTTTGAAGGCTTAGCAGAGGTGAAAATATGAGAATTGGAAATGTAGAACTTAAGAACAATGTAATCTTGGCTCCTATGGCAGGTATAACTGACTTATCCTTTAGAATAATTTGTAAGGAAATGGGAGCTGGATTGGTGGTTACAGAAATGGTCAGTGCAAAAGGGATTTATTATGGGGACAAGAACACTGCACAAATCTCTAAAATAGACCCTAGGGAAAGACCTGTTTCAATGCAAATCTTTGGATCGGATCCTAAAATAATGGGGAATATTGTAGAAAACCATCTAAACCCAAGGGAAGATATTGACATTATAGATATTAATATGGGATGTCCTGCACCCAAGATAGTAAAAAATAACGATGGTTGTGCTTTGATGAAAGACCCAAAACTGGTTAGGGAAATTTTAAAGTCCGTTGTCAAAGTATCCAACAAGCCAATAACTATTAAATTTAGAAAAGGTTGGGACGATAACAATGTCAATGGAATTGATATTGCTAAAATAGCTGAGGAAGAAGGAGTAAGTGCCATAACAGTTCATGGTAGAACTAGAAGCATGTTTTATTCAGGTAAGGCTGACTGGGATTTTATAAGAAGAGTAAAAGAAGCTGTAAGCATACCTGTTATAGGAAATGGAGATATATTTGAACCTGAAGATGGAACCCATATGCTGGAATTTACAGGCTGCGATGGTATAGCCATAGGTCGAGGAGCCATGGGGAATCCTTGGATATTTAAGAGGATACTTAATCTTATGGATGGTAAAGAGGATATCGTACCTACAATAGACGAAAGAATTGACCTAGCTATTAAGCAGCTAGAAATGACATGTAAGCATAAGGGGGATAGAGTTGGCGTAAGGGAAATGAGAAAGCACTTAGCATGGTATCTAAAAGGATTGAAAGATTCCAATGAGGTTAAGAACTCGATTAACAAAATGGTAGATAAAGAAGAGATGATAGAGTTACTTCAAATATACAGAGACAAAACTAGGATTTGAGTTCATATGAATTACCTACATATCATATAATAGTAAAAAACTAGATATGGAGGTGATCATATAGATTTAATATATATAATTGACCCCAACAAATATAGAGAACTCTCAGAAAAAGGTATCACCAAATACTTGTTTAAACTAATGAATATTAAGTACAAAGGGAAAATGGTTTATGAGATTATTAAAGAGGATAATGTAATTGGGCATATATATGGAGTAAATTTAAGCCGATTAGACTATAGTGATGAAAATGATTTGAATGAATACATCTCAAGGATTAAAGAAATTATAGATGGTGATGAATACAAATATATATATATTGAGGAGTCTTTACCTTTAAATATCAAAAAGATCATAGCCGACAATTTATCCATAAATCTATCAGATAGTAAGGACATAAAAATGGACAATATTCCATATATAATAGAAGCATTGAAGTCAAAATTGAAACGTGATATTATAAAGGAAGAAATTTTAATCATCTCAAACAATAAGGATGAAGTACTTTGGATCATAGATTCTATATCAGATGGACTAAATTTCCTTTCTGTTTTAGGTTTAAATGACTCAGATGGTGAAGATGTGTATGAGAGGGTCCTAGATGATATAGGAATATCGATTTACTTTCCTAAGGCTAAAAGTATTACATTAAAAAGATATGGGCTTATAATCAACACTATAGACGATATATCCATAAATCTAAAAGACATAAAAAACAATACATTCATAATTGATTTTAGTCAGGCAAGACCATTTGCAGGTGTCAACAGATATGTTATAGAGGATGTCAGTATTGATATAAGTGATTTAGCAATAAATGATAATCTGTGGATAGGTAAAGAAGTAAGTTCAGATTTATATAAATGTTTGGATGATAAAGATTCTAGAAAATTTTGTCGGATATATAAAAGTGATAATTTGTTTACTATGGAAGATTTAGTAAATCAGAGTTTTAAAATAAAAGGTGGATATTAGACTCTTGACAATAAGCACTACCTTGATTATAATATTCTGCATACAAAGGGAGATTTAACTATAATAAAAATTATTAAGATTAATTAATGCGTTAACAAAATGGGTATTATTAATAGCTAGAATGAAAGGGAGAGAGATTTAATGGCAGAGAAACATGTATTTTTAACTGCAAAAGGTTTAGTTAAGATAGAAGATGAATTAGATGACTTAAAATCAGTAAAAAGAAAAGAAATAGCTGAAAGAATAAAACAGGCATTAAGTTTTGGAGATATTAGTGAGAACTCAGAGTATGATCAAGCTAAGAATGAACAAGCTCAATTAGAAGAAAGAATAGCTAAGCTAGAAAATATGCTGAGAAATGCAAAGATAATAGATGAAGATGAGATTACTACAGATAAGGTTAGTATAGGTTCAAAGGTAGTAGTTAAAGATTTAGAATTTGATGAAGAGATGGAATATGTATTAGTTGGTTCTGCAGAGGCGGATCCTTATGAAGGAAGAATCTCCAATGAATCTCCTTTAGGAAGTGCCTTAATCGGACATGAAATAGGAGAAATTGTAGAAGTAAATGTACCAGATGGTGTTATTAAATATGAGATATTAAAGATAGCGAGGTAGTTTGTCTTAAACTAAGGAGGAAATGTAATGTCCGAAATGGAACAAAATTTGAATGAAATGCTATTGATGAGAAGAGAAAAGTTAAAAGAATTGATGGAAAAAGGTAAGAATCCTTTTTTAATTGAAAAATTCGATTACACTCATCATAGTACTGAAATCAAAGAAAACTTTGAAGAATTAGAAGAACAAAAAGTTGCAGTAGCTGGAAGAATCATGTCCAGAAGAGGTCATGGTAAGGTTAGCTTTATAGATTTACAAGATAGTACAGGTAGAATCCAGATATTTGTAAAACTTGACGGCATAGGTGAAGAGGCATATAAAGAATTATCATTATATGATCTAGGAGATATTATAGGGGTTCATGGTGATGTATTTAAGACCAAGGCCGGTGAAATATCAATAAGAGCTGAAAAGATACTTTTAATGAGTAAGTCTTTACAAATACTACCTGAGAAATTCCATGGACTTAAAGATCAAGATTTAAGATATAGACAAAGATATGTAGACTTAATAGTAAATCCAGATGTTAAGGAAACGTTCATACTTAGAACTAAAATGGTAAAAGCAATAAGAGAATATCTTGATGATAGAGACTTCTTAGAAGTAGAAACTCCTATCCTTAATACAATAGCTGGTGGAGCAAATGCAAAACCATTTGTTACTCATCATAATACATTGGATATAGATATGTATTTAAGAATTGCAAATGAACTATATCTAAAGAGACTCATCGTAGGTGGCTTTGAAAGGGTATATGAAATGGGTAGAATGTTTAGAAATGAAGGTATGAGCCCTAAACATAATCCTGAGTTTACAAGTATAGAGCTTTATCAAGCTTATGCTGACTATGAAGATATGATGGATTTAACAGAGAACCTTGTCTCCTATGTAGCTAATAAGACATTAGGCACTCTTAAGATAAATTACCAAGGTAGAGATATAGATTTAGCACCACCTTGGAGAAGATTAGATATGGCTGATGCTGTAAAAGAATACACTGGTGTAGATTTCTCTACTATTAATACGGACGAAGAAGCCGTAGCAGCTGCTAAAGCAAAAGGAATAGAGATAAAAGAAGGTATGACTAGAGGCCATGTTATTAATGAATTCTTTGAGGAGTTCTGTGAAGAACACCTAGTTCAACCTACATTTATTACTGGGCATCCAGTAGAAGTTTCACCTTTAGCAAAGAGAAATCCTGAGGATCCTAGAAAGACAAATAGATTTGAAGCATTTATAAATACTTGGGAAATTGCAAATGCATTCTCAGAGTTAAACGATCCTATAGATCAGAGAGAAAGATTTGAAGACCAAGTTAAACAAAAAGATTTCGGCGATGATGAAGCACATCCAATGGATAATGACTTTATAAACGCTATAGAAGTAGGGCTTCCACCTACAGGTGGACTGGGTATAGGTGTTGATAGACTGATTATACTATTAACTAACCAACCAAGTATAAGGGACGTTTTATTGTTCCCAACGATGAAGCCTATAGAGGATTAATAAGGTATGGGTGCCTGTGGCGCAACAATGAAGCCTATAGATGAATACTATGATTATATATAAGATGTAGTAAAATGGTGATACTATTAGTATCACCATTTTTTTTATGACCTAACACAGTGAACAGTAGTGAACTGATGCACCGGAGGCACTCCCCAATTGAGTTCTGGTCGCAAATAGAGGTTGTAGGTCAGATGTAAAGAATCACAAATTCATGTGAGTGAAAAGAGCAAATGAATTTGATTGATTCGCCTGCGAAATTAATTTCAAAAATAGGGTTGACACATTTTAAAATTCATGTTAAGATTATTATCCAGTCACAAATCGACTGGAAGCGACACAAAAACTTCAGAAAAAGATTTTTAAAAAAAGTATTGACATTTAGTTCTGAAGAGTGTATCATATTAAAAGTTGGCTCTAAAAGATTTCAACAGCCAACAAAAAGAATTTTAAAAAAGTAGTTGACATAACTCGGAAGAGTATGTTATACTAAATAAGTTGCTCCAAGAGAGTGGCAGCT
>JAAYGX010000214.1 GCA_012735585.1 Tissierella sp. | reverse complement strand
TTAACAGTAACTAGTTGAGCACCTTGATAACTACTTGAGAAAGAAACAATTGCTATCCTTAAGTTGTCATCTGCCGGAATCATAGTATTAATAAAATTAATCGCTGCATTCTTTGCATTGGTCATACGTCCATTATCAGCCATACTTCCAGAACGGTCGATTACTAATACAACGTCAGTTGTTTCAACTTTATCGTCATCTCTACCTTCTACTCTTACTTTTATATCCCAAGTATTGACCATTCCCTGAACTGGGGTTGCTGTTTTATCGGTTTTAACTTCTCCAGGCTGCAATGTAGATGAATTATCCCTCATTAGAAAATTCATTTGTGAATCTAGAGCAGACCCTAAACTTCCTGGTGCAAATATTTCAATTGGTGTTGGATTGTCAGGATGTGGTGTTGCGGGAAAACCATCTAGCATTGAATCCTCTTCAGGAATTTCCATATAGTATACATGGATTACATTGACTTCTTCATTCTCTTTAATTTCTTCCAACTCTATTTTTCTTACTTCAAAAGGTAGTGTTGATAGTTCCTCATCTATCATATATCCTTCTGGTAAATCTTCAGGTACTGGTATATTAGCTACCGTTAGTATTGGTCTATCAGCACTTACCTCACCCTTAATTAGCCCTTCCACATCTTCACCATCGAATGTTGTAAAATAATAATTCATGGTATATTCTAAAATTTCCGCTTTAGCTGATATATAATATACCACAATCACATTGTCATCTTCAGTTACTATAAAAGGCAGCGTAGAGTTCTCTTCATCAATTATATATCCGGTTGGTAAGTCTAGAGGAACCTGTATATCCTCCACCGTAACTTCTGGGTTTTTAGAGTCGACTTCACCTGTCATCTCTCCACCTACCAATACTCCATCCAGTTCCAAGAAATAATATTTGATTGTATACTCTAATGTTTTAGCTACAAGTGGTGCCACATAATATATTTCTAATTCAGATTCCTCTTCCGCTACCTCAAAAGGTAGTGTTGATGATTCTTCATCTATTACATAGCCTTCTGGTAAATCTTCAGGTACTGGAACATTTTCTACAGTTAGTATTGGGTCATCAGTACTTACTTCACCCTTAATTTGCCCTGCTATATCTTCACCATCTAAGGCTGTGAAATAATAATTCATTGTATACTCAAGGATTTCTGGAATATCTTCTACCTCTGTGTTATCTGGTATATAATATACATTGATCACATTGTCCTCAGGGGTTACTATAAAAGGAAGCATAGAGCTCTCTTCATCTAATACATATCCCTGTGGTAGTGGGATATCATATGCTGTAACTTCAGGATACAAAGGATCAACTTCACCAATCATTGTTCCTTCTATTATCACTCCATCTAATGTCCAAATATAATATTGAATCGTATAGTATAAATAATCAATTATAGGATTATCTATCTCTTTACCATCTTCTGGCTTTTCACCTTCTTCTGGTTCCTCACCTTCTTCTGCTTCTTCGCCTTCTTCTGCATCTTCGACTTCTTCT
>JAAYGX010000125.1 GCA_012735585.1 Tissierella sp. | reverse complement strand
TGGAGCAAACATATCATAGAAAGGCAATCCATTTTCATGGCCAAGGATTTTTCCTTTTTGTCTATAATACTTTTGGAATACTGGTAGGTACTCTTTAATAGCTGTAAACATTGAATCTAAAGATTCTCTATCCATACGTGACTGTATTAGGACTTCTTCTAAAGGTGTGTAGCCTCTAAGATCTGCTAGAGTGATTACCTCGCCTTTTATACCATTAAGTGCTGCAGCGGAGGACTCTTCAATCTTCTTATAAGCACTTAGCTCTGCTTCATAGGCAGTTTTTCTTATGTTAGCATCCTTGTTATATGCTAAGTTTCTTACCATTGGAAGTGGTAAGGATTTCTTTTCACCATCCAATTCAATATCTACGAGTAAATTGGATACAACTTTGTTTTGAAGATTAGTCCAAGCCCTTGAACCAGTACTTCTCATTTTTGATATTAAGACTTCTTCCTTTTCACTTAGCATATACTCAGCACTTCTTTTGATTTCTTCTAAATAAAATTTATGCTCAGTCAATAAATCTGAGTAATCAATGATGTCATCTAGATGATCTAATTCCTTTATAAACTTTTGAAAACTAACCTGGGGTTTAGTTAGCTCTGTGGCCATCACAGATAATTGATCAAGATACATTAAAGCCTCTTCATTATTGGCATCTACACTAGAAGTTAGACTGGCAAATGTCATTAGCTTAGTTAAAGTTGCAGAAATGTTCTTAGTATAATCAATATAAGATTCTATTTTTTCTTTGTGGTGATCTTCACCATTTAGATTTGCATCACTCCATTTATTGAAATCGTCAATATACTCCTTGATCTTTGTCAAATCACCTTGATATTCTTCAGAATCAAATCCTGAATATAGTTCTTTTAAACTCCATCTCATAGTAACACACCTTTCAAAATATATTTCGATACACTAACATTATAACATAATTATCACAGGGGATAAATTTATTTATATTTTTTAAAATAATGTGTCCCCAAAACCATTTTTAATTCGTTTATATAGTATGGGGAGTTTTTATGGAACGATTATCATTTAGTGTTCTTTTGGCTGAATATTAAGATTATGGGTATAAATTAAATTGATAATATCATAAAGCATTAAATTTAAAGATAAGTGTAACAAAATCCACACTTTGTTTGTTATATTATAGATGGGAATAAATAAATTAGAAATTCAGGGGTGATACGAATGAAGTTAGCGGCAATTATAAGTATAATTTTTATATTTCTTTTAACATATCGTATAGGGGAATTGAAGAATATTCAAAGGCGAAGTATTTATATAGGTATTTTTGTAGTGACAATAATCATCAATGCTTTTATTCTACATGATTATGTACAAGCTAAAAGTATCCATAACTATTCTACATATATGACATACCAAAATGTCTTAGATAGAATTCAAGACGTGGCTCAATATGAGTTAGAGGATACCTTAGATATTGAGGGCTTTTGTGATTCTATAGATAGATTAAACGTGCAAATATCCCTATTGCGTCATCAAATTGATGGAGCTAGTCTTATAAAAGGATCAAAAAAAGATATGATATCAAACTTGGATTTTCTGAGTTTAGAACTACATGCATTTAGCAATTATCAAAAAGGTGTTTTTATGAGAGAGGATAGTTTATCAGATGATAGTATTTCATTATATAATGAGTTTAAATTAAAGGTAGTTGATCTTAAAAATGTTTTAGAGGTAAAGGAAGATAGATTAGGTTCCAATATTATAGGGGTTGTTCAATACAGAATAAAACCAGAAAGAGGACAGTTGAAAGAATTAGATACAATTATGAACTCCATCTCTGAAGTTAATTCACGATTAATGAAATTATAGAAGATTTACTAGCTTTAATTGCTAATGGAAAATTTTATGTTGAGATATAAACTTTTTTGGGTATAAGATTTACTATAAAGGAGTGAGAATAATGCTAAAATGGGCTTTAATATTTTTAGTTATAGCGATCATAGCTGGACTATTTGGATTTAGAGGAATTGCAGGAACATCTGCTGGCATATCAAAATTCTTATTCTTCATAATCCTTGTAGTAGTAGTTCTTGGAATTTTGTTTGGAAGTATGTTATTTTAGAAAAATTGGTGGGATGGTTTTTAAGCCATCCCATTTTTTTATGATTAAATAATCAATATTAATAAAATAAATCCTATCTTATCTTTCCTTAGGAATATACAAGTAGTCTAAGCAATATATTCTTATAGGGGTGATTTGATGAAAATATACTTTATAAGAAAAAGAACATTGTATATTTGTATAGGAATAATAATTTTGCTACTGTTTTTGGCCAAATATTGGCATCATAAATTTGCTGCTGAAGAGGTGAGTTATCTTCCCATCACCAATAGAATCATAGGTATCGATCCAGGTCATGGTGGAGTAGATCCAGGGGCTGTTAGTAAATCTGGAGTATTGGAAGACGAGATCAATCTGGCAATTGGATTGAAACTAAAAAGATTAGTAGAGCAAAGTGGTGGTATAGCTATCATGACTAGGGAAGAGGATAAGGGGTTATATACGGAAAAATCTTCAACCTTAAGACAAATGAAGACAGAGGATCTGATCAACAGAAAAGCTCTAATAGAAAATGCAGGCTGTGAATTATTCGTTAGTATACATATGAATAGTTTCACAAATTCAAAGTACTCAGGTTCACAGACTCTCTATTATGATGGTTATCCGGAAAATGAAAAGTTGGCTTCAATAATTCAGGAAGAACTTAAGACCGTCTTGGATAAAGACAATAGAAGAGCTGCAGCCATAAGAGATGATGTATACCTAATAAAAGAATTAGAAATTCCATCGGTTTTAGTAGAAGCAGGATTTTTATCCAATCCTGAGGAAGAAATATTACTTCAAACAGAAGAATATCAGGAAAAAATCGCTTGGGCGATATATGTGGGAATAATGAAGTATTTAAATGGTATTTGAAAGGCAGTGGATAATTATGTTAACTTATCCACTGCCGATTGTGGATAATGTTGATAACGTGGATAGTTTGTACTATTTTATCTAGATAAGGCTTTATTTGCATCTTTTAGCAAGGATATTATTTCTAAATGTTGTGGACAAAGTTGTTCACATGCTCCACACTCTGTACACATGGTACTATCTTTACCTTCTTTTTTAAAATGTTCGTACATATTCATAGAATTTTCCTCAGTTCCATAAATATAAAAGTTGTTATAATGTGAAAATATATTTGGTATAGCTACATTTGATGGACAAGGTATACAATATTCACAGGAAGTACATCCTACTTTTGTTCTTTCGTTATATAATGCAGTTACCTGATCTATTAAATCGTGCTCATTTTCTGTAAGGGACATTGGAATACTATTAGTAGTTGAAGTGATATTTTGCTTAACTTGCTCTAAAGTTGACATACCACTGAGTACAACTGATACCTCTTTAAAATCATATATCCATTTTAATGCCCATTCAGCTGGCGTTCTCTTTTGAGGGCTTTTATCCCATATTGCTTCTATATCACTAGGAGCTGATGCCAATTTTCCTCCTTTTATTGGTTCCATTATTACCAGGGAAATACTTTTTTCGCTAATATATTGCAAACCTTCTATTCCTGCCTGATATTGTCTATCCATGTAGTTTAATTGGATTTGGCAAAAATCCCAAGGATATGCGTCTACTATTTCCTTAAACAATGGTAGCTCATCATGAAATGAAAACCCTATATATTTTATTTTTCCTTTTCTTTTAGCCTCTTCGATGAATTTAAATATATTTAGTTTTTCTATATTTCTCCAGGTTTTTTCATAAAGGGAATGTAGGAGATAGAAGTCTATGTGATCCACCTGCATTTTTTCTAGTTGTTCATCTAAAAGTCTTTCAAAGTCTTCATAAGTTTTAACAAGCCAAACTGGTAATTTTGTAGCCAAATATACCTTTTCTCTGTAACCATTTTTAAGAGCTTTTCCTACAAAGATTTCTGAATTTCCTTGATGGTAGTTATAAGCTGTGTCTATGTAATTGACACCATGATCAATTGCATAGTGTAACATCTCTGTAGATAGTTCTTCATCAATTTTACTTGAATCACCATCTATTACAGGAAATCTCATACATCCAAATCCCAGTAGTGAAACATCTAAATGATCCTTTGTAAATTTTCTGTATTGCATATTTATTATTCCTCCTTCATAATAATCTTGTAGTAGAAAAGGAAAATTTTACTTTTCCTTATTAATTATTGATTCCTAGTTTATGAATTTCATCTCAATCAAAAGTTTAGGTATGATTTAAAGGGGTACAATAATTATAATATATGATTATTATATCATACTAAGTAAGGAGTGGTTAAATGGATGGAAAAAAGACACCGCTTTATGAAGAACACAATCTATTAAAAGGTAAGATTGTCAACTATGCTGGATGGTTGCTACCAGTTCAGTATGAAGGTTTGGTTCCTGAGCATAATGCCGTAAGAAATGCTGCAGGAATTTTTGACGTGTCCCATATGGGTTCGATCTTTATAAGTGGAAAAGATTCAAAAAACTTTCTTGATCACTTAATGACAAATGACATAAGTAAACTAAATCAAAACCAGATCGTTTATACTTTTATGTGCTATCCGGATGGTGGAGTAGTGGATGATTTACTTGTTTACAAATATGAAGATGAAAGATATTTTTTAGTTGTTAATGCGGCAAACTTAGACAAGGATTTTCAGTGGCTATTGGATAACAAAGGAGACTATGAAGTAGAGTTTGATAATATCTCCCAGGATACATGTATATTGGCACTTCAAGGACCTTTAGCTGAAAAGATTTTACAAATGATTACTGATATAGACTTGTCCCTGCTTAAATTTTTCCACTTTAATGAAAAGGTAAAAGTAGATGGCATAGAAGCTATGATATCTAGAACAGGCTACACAGGAGAAGATGGATTTGAAATATTTGTAAAGAATGATGATGTAGTTAGGATATGGAAAAAGCTACTAGAAGTAGGTAGTGAATTTGGTCTTAAACCAACAGGACTTGGCTGTAGAGATACCCTAAGATTTGAAGCAGCCCTACCCCTATATGGAAATGAGTTATCTAAGGAAATCAATCCATTGGAAGCAGGGTTTAAGTTCTTTGTTAAGCTTAAGAAAGAAAGTGACTTCATAGGCAGGGAAAGCCTTGTTAAACAATGGGAAAATGGTTTAGAGAGGAAACTAGTAGGTTTTGAGATGATTGATAGGGGTATACCTAGAGAAGGATATGAGATATACAAAGGAGATACCAAGATCGGTCATGTAACTACTGGTTATATGAGTCCAACCCTTAATAAAAATATTGGTAATGGATTGATATTGATTGAAGAGTCTGAATTAGACAGTGAAATTGAAATATTAATCAGAAATAGAAAAGCTAAGGCAAAGGTAATCAATAAAAATTTCTTGAAGGATAGATAATCAGATTTTGTCATTCTGCCTGTACCAGCGCCTTTCCGGTGAATGTAGTGAAGCATCTTAAGTGTATCGGTACTCCAAGATTCTTCGACTATGTCTCACCCCACAAGGGGGTACATAGCAGAATGACATTGTGAATAATAAATTATAAAAATATTAGGAGGTATAAAAATGAATGTATTAAAGAACTTATATTACACAGAGGACCATGAGTGGTTAAAGGTTAATGGAAATGAAGCATATGTAGGTATTACTGATTTTGCTCAAGAGCAATTGGGTGACATCGTATATGTTGAACTACCAGAAGTAGATGATGAACTGGACAAAGATGATGTATTTTCAGCTATTGAGTCTGTAAAGGCTGCATCTGATATTTATATGCCAGTAGATGGTAAAATTTTAGAAGTAAATGAAGAACTACTAGATGCTCCAGAATTAATCAATACGGATGCATATGAAAACTGGATTGTAAAAATAGAATTAACAGACGAAGCTCAATTAGAAGAATTATTGACAAGCGAGGAATACGAAGAGTTTATAGCAGAGGAGGAATAGAATGTTTCCTTATATCGGTAACACCCCTGATGATGAACAGAAGATGCTAGAAGCAATTGGTTTAGATTCTATAGATGAATTATTTGATGATATTCCAAAGGAAGTTGCTTTTAATAGGGACTTCAATTTGGATTTGTCTAAATCGGAGCTAGAAGTTCGTGCATATTTAACTGAAATGGCTAATAAGAACTGCTCCTTAGATGATCTTACATGCTTTTTAGGTGCAGGTGCATATGACCACTATATACCATCAATAGTCAATCATATAATTTCAAGAAGTGAATTCTACACTTCATATACACCTTATCAGCCAGAAATCAGTCAAGGAACATTACAATATCTATTTGAATATCAAACATTGATATGCAATCTAACAGGTATGGATGTATCAAATGCATCTCTATATGATGGTGGAACTGCCATAGCAGAGGCAGCACTTATGGCTGCAGCAGTTACAAGAAAGAAAGAAATCATAATATCAAAAACAGTAAGACCAGAGTCAAGGGAAATCCTAAAGACATATGCCCATATTCAAGACTTAAGAGTCATAGAAGTGGATATGAAAGATGGAGTTACAGATTTAGAAAAACTAGACTCCCTTGTAAATGATGATACTGCAACAGTTATTATACAAAGTCCAAACTTCTTTGGAATTATAGAAGATATAGAAGAAACTGCAAAGATTACCCATAAGGTCAAGAAAACCGCACTGATTACTTCAGTTGATCCAATATCCCTTGGAATACTAAAAAGACCTGGTGACTTAGGTGCAGACATAGTAGTAGGTGAAGGGCAGAGTATGGGTATACCATTATCCTTTGGTGGACCTTATTTAGGATTTATTGCTACAAGCAAAGACTATATGAGAAAATTACCGGGTAGGATCGTAGGACAAACAGAAGATTTAGACGGAAAAAGATCCTTTGTACTGACTTTAACAGCTAGGGAACAACATATTAGAAGAGAAAAAGCTACTTCCAATATCTGTTCCAACCAAGGTTTAAATACATTAGCTGCAACAGTATATATGGTTACACTAGGTAAAGAGGGTCTTAGAGAAGTAGCACTTCAAAGTACTAAAAAGGCTCACTATGCCCTTGAAAAACTTACAGAATCAGGAAAATATAAAAAAGTATTCGATAAACCATTCTTCAAGGAATTTGTAGTTACATCTGACACTAGCCCAGATAAGATTACATCTGAACTAAGGAATGAAAATATAATCGGTGGTTATGATTTAGGCAAAGACTATCCCCAATATGAAAATGCAGTTCTATATGCAGTGACAGAAAAGAGAACCAAGGCTGAAATAGATAAACTAAGTAGTGTATTGGAGGGGATATAAATGGCTGAATACGATAAATTGATATTTGAAATTTCTAAACCTGGAAAACAAGGGTATAGGCTACCACCACTAGATGTAGAAGATATAGATATAGAAAAATTTATTCCTGAAGAGTTTTTAAATAAAGAAGATTTAAACCTTCCAGAAGTTAGTGAGTTTGATGTAATAAGACATTATACAAATCTATCGGACAAAAACCACGGTTTGGATGCTGGTTTTTATCCATTGGGATCATGTACTATGAAATACAACCCTAAAATCAATGAGGACATGGCAAGATTAAGTGGATTTGCAAATGTACATCCATTACAAAGTGAAGACTGTATTCAAGGATCACTTCAATTGATGTATGAACTAGACAAAGCCCTATGCGAAATAGCTGGAATGGATAAAATGTCACTACAGCCTGCAGCAGGAGCTCATGGAGAGTTAACGGGATTGATGCTTATCAGGGCATATCATGAAAAAAGAGGAGACACTAAAAGAACTAAAATCATAGTACCGGATTCAGCCCATGGAACAAACCCTGCAACAGCATCTATGGCTGGTTATAAAGCAGTAGAAGTAAAATCCACTGAAAAAGGTCTAGTAGATGTAGAATCCCTTAAAAAAGTAATAGGGGATGGGGATGATATCGCAGGATTGATGCTTACAAATCCAAATACCCTAGGATTATTTGAAAAGGATATCGCTGAAATAGCTCGACTGGTACATGATGCAGGAGGACTACTATACTATGATGGTGCCAATGCCAATGCAATCCTAGGCCATGCAAGACCTGGGGATATGGGATTTGATGTGGTACACTTCAATATCCACAAGACCTTCTCAACACCACATGGTGGTGGGGGACCTGGCTCAGGACCAGTAGGAGTAAAGAAGATTCTAGAAGAGTTTTTACCAACGCCTACAGTAGAAAAGGATGGGAATCGATATTTCCTTGATTATGATTATCCAAACTCTATAGGGAAAGTCAAAGATTATTATGGTCATTTTGGTATATTAGTTAGAGCATACACCTATATATTGACAATGGGTAGGGATGGACTTAAGAAAGTGTCTGAAACTGCTGTATTAAATGCAAACTATCTATTGAGTCAACTAAAGGATGACTACTATCTACCAATAGATTCACTATATAAACATGAATTTGTACTAGGTGGATTAAAGGGAGAACTTTTAGAAGCAACTACACTAGATGTAGCAAAGAGGCTTTTAGACTTTGGATTCCATCCACCAACAGTATACTTCCCACTGATCATCAGAGAAGCGCTGATGATAGAGCCGACAGAAACAGAAAGCAAGGCAACTTTAGATGAGTTTGCTGATGCAATGAAGCAAATTGCCGAAGAAGCAAGAACCAATGTTAAGATGTTGAAAGAAGCACCACACGATACAATCGTTAGAAGACCAGATGAGGTTAAAGCAGCAAGAAATCCTGTGCTAAAATACGAAGGGTAGGTGTAGCACTTGACGAAAAAAATTGCAATCATAGGTGCAGGCCCAGGTGGATATGTAGCAGCTATTAGGGCAGCACAATTAGAAGCAGAAGTTATTTTAATAGAAAATAGAGAAGTAGGGGGAACATGCCTCAATAGAGGCTGTATCCCTACTAAGACTTACTTTAAGAATGCTCAAATAATGAACTCATTAAAAAGAGCAAATGAATTTGGTATAGAAGTAGATGGATATAGATTAGATGGTAAAAAACTACTTGAAAGAAAGAACAATGTAGTAAACACCTTAGTAACAGGTATTGAAAAATTGATAGCTTCATATAAGAATATAGAGTTTGTTCCAGGTAAATCCTCAATTAAAGATAAGAATACAGTTACAGTAGAACTACTTGCAGGTGGCACTAGGGATATAGAAGTAGATCATATAGTAATAGCTACTGGCTCAAGGGCTCAAATGACTGAGACAAAGGGAGTTGATTTAGAAGGGGTTATCACTTCTGATGAAATTTTAGAATTAGATAAGATTCCTGAAACACTTATAGTAGTAGGTGGTGGAGTGATAGGACTTGAGTTTGCAAGTATATATCAAGAACTAGGCTCTCAAGTAATATTACTGGCTTCTAGAATTCTTAAAGATGCGGATAAGGAAATCTCTAGGAGATTGACACCACTATTAAAGAAACAAGGCATAGAAGTATATGTGGATATTAGAGCAAGAGAAATAGTTAATGAAAATGGTAAACTTAAAGTAGTAGCAAAATACAAGGAAAAAGATGAAGAAATTGAAGTCCTAGGCGATAAAGTTCTTATAGCATCTGGTAGGGCACCGGTCGTTGAAGGACTTAATCTAGACGAAGTAGGTATTCTTTATGATAGAAAAGGTATTCAAGTCAATGATGATTTTGAAACTACAGTAGAAGGTGTATATGCCATTGGTGATGTAAATAGTAAAGGAATCCAATTAGCACATGTGGCATCCAGCCAGGGTATATATGTAGTTGAAAAAATCATGGGGCTAGAGCCTGATATTGACTTTGAGTATTATCCCGCATGTGTATTTACCATGACAGAAGTTGCTCAAGTAGGATATACAGAGGAGCAATTAAAGGAGAAAGGGATTGAATACAAGTCTAGTAAGTTCATGTTTGGGGCAAATAGCAAGGCCCAGTCATCGGGAGATATAGATGGATTTATAAAGATATTGGCATCTGAAGATAATAAAATCTTGGGAGTTCATATACTAGGACCTCATGCCAATGATTTGATACAAGAAGGAACCCTTGCGGCAGTGAACAATCTAGATGCGAGTAGTATCACTAAGGCTATACACGCTCATCCAACACTGAGTGAATCATTCTTTGAAGCAGCTTTAGGATTGGACGAAAAAGCAATTCATACAGCACCAAAAAGAAAAAGAGGGACAAGAAGGTAAAACCTTCTTGTCTTCTTAAATCTAAAATAAGAGGTAGATCATGAATAATAAAAGACATTATATATTAATCATCATTTTATTAGGATTATTCATAACCATGGGATTAATGGTTAGGGATTCAACAGAGGGGATATTATTTGATGTGGCTATTTTAGAAGCCATACATGATAATCAGAGTCCTCTGATATTCAATATCATGAATTTTATTTCATTTATAGGTTCATATAAGTTTTTAATTCCAGCAGTAGGATTTGTCATTATAATTTCAATAATAAATAAAAGATATTTTATATCAAAGTTTTTACTAGTAAATACCCTAGGAAGCTTTATTTTTAATTTCTTACTAAAACAAATATTTAATAGAACAAGACCACTGGAGCTTTTCTTAGTAGAACAAGGTGGTCTAAGCTATCCAAGCGGCCACTCCATGGTAGTCATGAGTATGTACTTAGCCATAGCATATTTAATAACAAAGGAAGAAAGAAATCCAAGAAAAAAGAGAAGGGTATATATAATAGCCAGCATCTTAATCCTACTAATGGGAATCAGTAGACTATACTTAGGCGTACATTGGCCTACGGATGTGATCGGTGGATTTATTATGGGCTATATATTTTATAATGTGAGTAGGGTAATGATGAGAGCATAAATCTTAGAAAAAGCATAGGATTTATGCTTTTTTATTTGGGAAATAGGCCTAAAAACTTTAAGTTACTACAAAAACATATATAGATTTCTACTATGATAGGCACTGATACTATAAAGATGGTATGCTACATTTGTCTAAAGGAAGAATAAAAGAGCTAAATCGGCTAAAGAGATGATGGAGTAGAGATTAGATATAGCATGGTAAATTAAATCTAAGGAGAGATATTTTTTGAATAAAAAAATATTAAGATTAATTTTAATAGGGGTATTATTTATAATAATTGTTGCAAATTTTATTTTGCTTGATAATAATAAATATAATTTAGTAAATAAAAGCAATAAAAATAAGCTAGATAAATCTCAAATACAGGAAAATATTGATGATAAAGAAATTGACACAAAATCAAATTTTCCATATGGAGAAGACGGATTACTAATTGAAGGAAATGAGGAAACTGAATTTAATACTAAATATGCAAAAAATTACTTTAGAGTTGCTTTTCAGAATAATGGAGAGAACGATGTTTCTATATGGATAACATCTCCAACTAATCCCAATCAATATTATAAATTAGAAATACCTGCGTCTAGTTACAATGATGTTTACTTTGCTGCAGTTGATCCAAATTCTTATTTGTTGGATATAACAGGAGACCGTGGTGGTGAATGTATAGGGATATTAGGTGTAGAAATTAGAAATACTTCATTTGAATAGCAACAGGTAACCTCATTAAGTGCTGGAACTGAATGGATATACTTACATGTAGGGGAGGGATAGAGCATGGTCATCATAAAATTAATAAATAAAATCCAGAGTATATTATTAATTTTAATTATATTTACAATTATATTTTTTGTATTTATAAAAAATTCATTAAACAGTCCTACAACTACAGATATTAGAATAATTTCAACCTTGATACTATTATTTATAACAACATGTATCATAAAATTTCTATTTAAAAATACTAAATAGTAAAAACGAAGCTAAGAACTTATGGCTCTTTAGATTACATGACACCAATTGAATATAGAAGATTAAACACTATAAAACTAGAGAAAGCATCATAGGCATCCAACAAAACCTATGCTAAGTAGAATTTTGTGCAAAACTGGGTTGTAAACTAGTTTTGACTAGAGTTTGAGTATTACTTTTATTTTTGGTATGATTAAAGATAATAAGGTTATCTATGGTGCTTATATTTTTTCTATACAAGGAGGTACTTATATGGATTCATTAAGTGAATTAATGAAATATAATCATTATCAATTTGTTGCTTATTATATTTTTCTAATAGTAATAGTTATTAATACAATTAAATCGATATATTTATCTAGGAATAAAATAAAACCAACTGATGATAGTAAAACTTTATTCATTGACGATATAATAAGTGTTTTATGCGCTTTGGGTATATTATCTGGGTTTATATTTAATGGAATTTTAACAGATATTTCTCAGCAATATAGTAGTATATGGTATCCAAGGATTAAATATTTAGCAATTTCTTCTGTAATTTTACTATTAATTCAATTGTTTTATAGGTTTAAAATTATAAAATTAAAGAATAAATGAAATTTATAAATATACCTAAAATTAGATCAATCAGGATATTTTTTGTGAAACAATCATAATTTTAAATACAGGGAATTAAAAAATAGTCCTATCTTTAACGATATGTGATTATCACATTGA
>JAAYGX010000215.1 GCA_012735585.1 Tissierella sp. | reverse complement strand
TATATCATGTTTTAGTGATCTAGTAATATCCACGGATGATTTCATTAAATCAAATTGTTTCATATAGTATTTCTTTTCCTGTTCTAATACTGCATTTTCAATCTGTATTTCCGCTGAGGCTTTTAATCCATCATAAATATAAAAAATAACCATAACCATTATAAAAAGAAGAGAGATAATGATGCTGACCTGTATGATATCCATTTTTGAAGATACCAGTGAGACTATGATATATAAGGAGCTTAGGGATATGGCTAAAATCGAGAACCAATAGCTAGTAGCAATTTGAGACCCTTTTTTAATATGACTATAGTTTTCAATAGATAACACGGCAAAGAACCCTACTAGCTTATTTAGAACGTATCCAAAGGTAGATGTATATTCAGGGTTTGGAGTAAAAACAGACAAAAGTACATACCCTGTCAATAATGCAATGATTGTTTCTACAGTAATTAATACTAAATATACTAGTAGTATAGCAACGAATCTATTTTTATTTGAAGCTTTATAATTATAAGAAATAATAATTAAACCTGTTATATTACCAATCATAGTCAAAATAGGTATATTTATTTTTAAAAATAAAAAGTTTGTGAGTGCATAATGAATTATATAGGAATACAACTCTATTGCTACACGTGTCTTTTTTTCCTTAAAAAAGATATTAATTAGTCTATATGTCGAATAGATTCCTATTAATCCAGATGACAAATAAATAAGATAATAACTAAGAGTACTCATGATTATATACCTTTTTTATTAGAAGATAGTAGCTTATCTCTTATAGATGTTCTTCTAGCTTGGCTTATGGGAAGTTCTTTATCATTAAGCAATATTACTTTTTCATATAGGTAAGTCCTAATGTATAGTGTGTTTATAATATAAGATTTATGAATATATATAAATCCAATGTCTTTAACTTTTTCATATACTTCATTCATGGAGCCATAAAAGGACTCTGTTCCGTCTTTAGTTACTATATTAACCTTTCTATTATTGCTTTCAAAAAATATGATATCTTTAACTTCTATTCTATTATGAGCACCTCCCTTTTTATATGGGAAATATTGATTTTTATCATTAGCCTTTAGATAAGTCAAAAAAACATCCTCTACTTTTTCTGATTCAAGTGGTTTGACTAAAAAATTAAATGGTCTTATCCGAAATAGAGCCATAGCATAGTCAGCCTTTCCAGAAATATATACTATCTGTGTATCATTATCACTCATAGATTCTCTGATTTCATTTCCTACTTCTATCCCATCTATAATTTCCATTTCAATATCTAGAAATATTAAATCAAAGGTATTTCCATTATTTATATATCGTAATAAATCATCCCCTGAGAAAAACACCCCTATATCAACATCAACCAAATGTTTTTTACTAATTTCAATAATTATGTTTTCCAACTGAGATGTAATCTCTGTCATATCATCGCATATAGCAATTTTTATCATACCCATCCCCCTGATGTTATAGTTTATTAAATTTATAATAATATCTGATATTATTATATCAAAAACTTTAAGTTTCTACAAAAATATATATGAGTTTCTACAATGTCAAGCACTGGTATTTAAAAGATGTTATGATGCAAATATCAAAAGATATAATATGGAGGGGAAAATATTGAAGAAAATATTATTATTAATTAGTGGTTTTATTGCTAGTATATCCCTGTCAATAACTTCATT
>JAAYGX010000124.1 GCA_012735585.1 Tissierella sp. | reverse complement strand
TACTTAGAGAAAAAAGAATATCTAGGACTATTAGATATATAAATTGCTACAGCATCAGAAGTAAAATTCTGATGCTGTATTTGTTTTTTGGATTTATTGCCACTATATTGTATTAATTAGTTTATTCAAAACTTCTTGCACATCAGAAGGGGCTTTTATTGTTACACGCACTTTGAAACTTTCAATGGTTTCCCTTGCCAGTTCAGGTGTAACAATGTTAATGTGCTAACCATATAATTCTATAGCTGCAAAAGACAACCTGCGTCCTCGAATGTATTCCATAACAGCTACACCCTTACATAGACTAAAAACACTGCAAAAATGATAAAGAGAGTACCCAGAATGATTAGCAACTTCTTCAATAGTAATATTTTCTTTGATATGATCTTCAATGAATTTAATACACTTTTCAATATCTTTCCTGTAATTCAATGTCCTCCTCCACCTGTTCTTTCTCTCTCCTTTAAACTTAAATGAATGCATAGTACTAACTCTCAAAAAAGAAGACATCACCCAATGTACCATCATCATACTCTGTTCTTGGATATGCTTTTATAAGCTCAAATACAATTAAAATAATGATTACTAACTATGTCACTCCTCTTATTTTCACATTATCATATTATCATTCAATGATGTTTAGTTTAGCAACGAACAACCACAGGTGCGCCCTATATATTATTAAAAGTAAATGCTATATCAAAGGAAATATCTTCCTTCGTATCATTTTCTCCTCTTATATATATGGAGTTTCCATTATATACCTTGTGTATGGAGAATTTATCATTTTTTCTAAGTTCTGATTTAAAATATATATCCATTCTCTTAAGATTTTTTAAATTATCTACTTCCTTATCTGTAAATACATCGTAGGAAAATTCATCATATCGAGTATTGTTTACATGCCCTAGACAATCTATATAGCTGTTATGGGCTATACGCTCATCTATCTTTGTAAAGCTTAAATTAATCTTTTCATTGGCTTTAGCTTCAATTGTAAAATCCTCAATAGGCTCTGATATAAAAAAAGGAGTATCCTTCTTACGATAAATGGTACGTTTCTCCATATCTAGCAAAACAGAATAACTGGCACCCTTCATTAAAATTTCTCCATTTTCGTCTGTAAATAAGTATTCACGTCTATAAAAAGGACCTTTACGCTGGGAATGCCATGTCTTACCAATTAATTTAATGATACCTTCCACCGGCTTAACAATTTCTAGCGATATAGAAATAAATGCCCAGGCCAAATTATTTTCCATAGTCGTATCTACATTGATATCAATATTACTTAAATGTTTATCACCTAATTTAACGAATAGCTTCTGATATCCATGGGGTTTCAAAAGATTATTTTCGTTTAAATCTGCTAGTTCTGTTTCCAACTCATATATACGTTCTGTTTCTAAAATCATTTAATCTACCTTTCTTATAAATTTTTTATCTACTTTTTTCATATTATAATTGTTTATATTATATCATAGATATCCTTTTACTGATTATTTTTTATTACTTTGAAATTAAGGGCTAAAATTAATAATCCATAATCTTTAAATCCCCTTTTATTATTTATAACTTTACAGTAGCAGCCCTTATTATTCTGTATATTCAGTCGATATTATATATAACATAAATTTTTCTAGGAGGTCATATGAAAAAATTCAAAGATTTCAGTTTTGAATCCATAAGTAAGTATTTTAAAGGTTTTAGATTCAAAAACATAAGAACAAAGTTTCAAGGAATTAGTTTAAAAAAGTTTGATTTTAAAAAATTTAATTTAAAAGAATTTAGTTTCAAAGACTTTAATTTAAAAGATCTACAAACTAAGTATGAAAAGTTAAAGTTTAAAAGCATAAAATCACAATTAATCATTAGCTTTACTGCACTTATTTTAATATCAATTTTACTTTTATCTACCATCACCGTACAAAGATCCATAAGTCTTATTAGAGCAGCATCAGAAGAAACCTTAATGGCCCTGTCCCAAGAAGCTGCTAAGCTTGTTGAAAGCAACACCGATAGACAATTGTCTAATCTGGAAATGTTAGCTTTAGACGAAGAAATGGAAAGTATGGATTTAGGAAGACAATTAGCCTTTATAGAAAGACAACTTCCAAATACAACTTTTCTAGATATGGCAGTAGTACATCGTGGTGGTAATGCATATTATGCATCAGGTGATACAGCTAGATTAAGCGATAGAGATTATATAATAAAAGCTTTTGAAGGTGAAAAAGCGGTGTCTGATTTATTAATCAGTAGAGTAACCGGTGAGCTAGTCATAATGTATGCCTATCCTATAAAGCAAGATGGTACTGTTAGAGGTGTTTTGATAGCTCGAAATCCAGGGGATGCCCTTAATGATATAGCAGCTCAAACCGGTTTTGGTGAAAATGGTTATGGTTACATAATCAATGATCAAGGTGTCATAGTTGCCCATCCAAATGAAAGCTTTGTATCCAACCAACTGAATCCTATTTTAGAGGCAGAAAACGATAAAAGTTATCGGTCTACTGCTTCACTATTTGGAAAAATATTAGATGAGCATACTGGATCAAGTAACTACACTTTTGATGGAAAAGATCTACTAGCTGGATTTACATCTATTGAAGGAAGTAACTGGCACTTTGTTATTAATGCTGATAGTGATGAATTATTAAATGAAATTCCGTCTTTTATAGGATTTATACTTCTTATTGGAGTGGTTATTTTAGCGATTAGTATTGTTGCTGTATTTTTAATAGGTAATTCCATTGCAGGACCTATTGTGGCTACATCTGAGTTTTCGATGAAACTTAGTGATTTAGACCTTTCTCAAAATATTCCAGATATTTATTTAAAAAGAGAAGATGAGATTGGAACTTTATCAAATGCATTTCAAAATATGACAAACAACCTAAGAAACATAGTAGTTGAAATAAGCAATTCATCAGAAATGGTAAGCTCTTCATCCCAAGAACTTACAGCCACTTCTCAACAGTCTGCCTTAGCAGCTGAAGAAGTATCTAAGACAGTGGAAGAAATAGCTAAAGGTGCATCTGAACAAGCCGTAGATACAGAACTAGGGGCAACAAAAGCTACAACTCTTGGAAACTCACTTGAAGAAAATAAAACATATATGTTGGAAGTAAATAGGGCATCAGACCAGGTTGATTCTTTAGTAAATGATGGATTGATGGGTATGGAGAATATCAACAGAATTTCCGAAGAAAGTAGTAAGGGAATAAATCAAATCCATGAAGTCATCATAAAGACAAATGATAGCTCTAACAAAATAAGCGAAGCAAGTAATGTAATAGCATCTATTGCTGATCAGACAAATCTTTTAGCATTAAATGCAGCGATAGAAGCCGCTAGAGCTGGTGAAGCTGGTAGAGGATTTGCGGTGGTAGCTGACGAAATTAGAAAACTGGCTGAGCAATCAGCATTATCTACCAAAACCATTGACACTATAGTAGCAGAACTACAAAAAAACTCACAAGAAGCTGTAAAAACAATGGATAATGTATTAAATATAGCTAAAGAGCAGGAAGCTGGTATAAGAGATAGTAAGGAGAAATATCTACTAATATCAGATGGCACAAAAGTTACAAAAACGGCTGTAGAAAAATCAGTGGAAGAATTTGAAAAAATGGAGAAATTGAGAACTGAAATACTAGATACTATGCAAAATTTAACGGCTATTGCGGAAGAAAATTCAGCATCTACAGAGGAAGCCTCGGCTTCTATGGAAGAACAAGCAGCCTCTATGGAGCAAATTGCCGCAGCTAGTGAAGGCTTATCAGAACTAGCACAAAATATGCAAAATATCATCAATAAATTTAAAATATAGAAATATTTAATGCGACATTGGGACCCATTCCCATTGTCGCATTTTGTAATCCTGAAGGCTAATGAAGGACCTTGGTATAAAAGATCCTTCTATTTACTCAGGGTGGCGTAGAAAATATCAGATTCTTTGGTTAGCAGATAAAAAACCTTACCTATATAATAATCAATATCAATCCTGAACTTCCATCATTAACTATTCTTTCAAGGGCCTTCCTCATTTTATTTCTAGCATCCTCTGGCATTGCTGTCAGTTTTCCACTTAATTGTTCTGTGACTAAATCATGAAGGGATTTTCCAAATAGATTTGTAGTCCAAATCTTAGATGGATCACTTTCAAACTCCGAAACAAAATATTCTAAAAGCTCTTCAGATTGTTTCTCAGAACCTATGAGAGGAGATACTTCTGTAGCGATATCTGCCTTCATTATATGAAGGGACGGTGCTGTAGCCTGAAGTTTGACCCCAAATTTTGTACCTTGGCGATATATTTCTGGCTCTGCTAACTGAAGCTCATCCATAGTAGGACTCACATAGCCGTAGCCCACTTCTCTAGCTTCATTTAAGGCTTTTTCAATTTTATCATATTCTTTTTTAACATTAGCCAGTTTATTGACAAGTCCAAGTATTTGATGATCACCGCTGATATTGTATCCTGTAATTTCATTTAAAATATTGTAAAATAATGATTCCTTAACATTGAATTTAGTATGGACTACTCCTTCCCCTAAATTAATTTCATTAATTACAACATCTTTCACTATCTCCAAATCTCTAATAGGACTTAAAGAGTCAAATACTTGATCCAATTTTTGTAGATCTCTAATTGCAGGCCTTAAAGACTGCATAATTTCAGTTTTTATCCAGTGATTTTTAGGTAACCCTTCCACCCAATCAGGAAGGTCAACGGTTAGTTCTTTTATTGGAAATTCAAATAATAGCTTTTCAAATATTCTTTCCACATCGCTAACTTCCATATTCAAACAATCCATGGCAACTACAGATACGTCATATTTATCTTGTAAACTCTCCTTTAATGCTATGGTAGAGTCCAAATCTGGATGTTTGGTATTAAGTATTATGACAAAGGGTTTATCCAACTCTTTAAGCTCGTTAATTACCCTTTCTTCTGCCTTAATATAGTTAGCTCTTTCTATATCTGTAATCGAGCCATCTGTAGTAACTACAAAACCAATTGTAGAATGATCCGTAATTACTTTTCTCGTTCCAATTTCTGCCGCTTGTTCAAAAGGCATTTCTCTGTCACTCCATGGAGTCGTAACCATTCTTGGCATTTCAGCTTCTATATGGCCTAGTGCTCCTTTTACTAAATATCCTACACAATCCACCATACGTACTTTAAACTTTACATTATCCTTAAGTAGTAATTCAACGGCTTCATTAGGTACAAATTTCGGTTCAGTAGTCATAATTGTTTTACCTGATCCGCTCATTGGTAGTTCATCAACTGCTCTTTCTTTCTTATGGGAATTTTCGATATTAGGTATTACTAATAACTCCATAAATCTTTTAATAAATGTAGATTTTCCCGTACGAACTGGTCCGACTATTCCTGCATAAATATCTCCATCTGTACGTTCGGCTATATCCTTGTATATATCGAATTGCATCATAATTAACCCCCTTACTCTTATTTACAGTACTAATATTATATATATACGTTTTAGTATCAATAAATATTACAAGCTAGGAGAAAAATTTGATACTATTCTCACTATGTTAGAAAAGCCATCAAAATACTAAGGGAACATTTGCAGGGCACGACTATAATTCTTAGTGAACGTAGGCTGAAAATCCGTTAAGCAGCTTGCACTGCGACGGCCTGCTATTGCCTAGTGCCTTTAGGCGCTGAGCGTAGCGAGTTTGCAAGTTGTAAGATTTTTAGCTGAAGTGAGCTATAGAATTATTCGTGACCGAAACGTGAGTGTGTATTTTGATGGCTTTTCTTTACCATATCATGTCTTCAATTGTAACAATATTTTCCATTTCAAACTTTTTATCTCTACCCATTAAATTGGGAACAGATTCTTTAACAGATTTTCCTTCATATAAAACTCCATATAATTCTTCAGTTATTGGAATATCAACACCGTATTTCTTTGCTAGCTCATAAGCTGATTTTGTGGTTTTGATGCCTTCAACCACCATACCAACTTCCTTAATAGCTTCTTCAATAGAAAGTCCTTGACCTATAAGTATTCCAGCTTTTCTATTTCTACTAAGCATACTAGTACAAGTAACGATCAAATCTCCAATACCAGAAAGACCAGAAAAAGTATTTATATTTGCACCCATTTTCTCTCCAAGTCTAGCCATCTCAAAGATTCCCCTTGTCATAAGGGCAGCCTTTGTATTGTCTCCATAGCCTAATCCATCGGAGATACCTGCCGCCAATGCTATAACATTCTTTAAAGAACCACCAAGTTCTACTCCAACAACATCAGGATTTGTATAAACTCTAAAATTTGGTGTCATAAATACATCTTGTACATATTCAGCCACCGTTTTATCTACAGAAGCTGAAACAACAGTTGTAGGAATATCTATGGCTACTTCCTCAGCATGGGATGGTCCAGAAAGAATCGCATATTTGTTTTCAGGTAAAATTTCAGCTACTATTTCTGAAATACGCATTAAAGTATTGTTTTCTATACCTTTTGATACATTTACTATTATTTGATCTTTAGTGATAATATCCTTGTTGTTTAATAATATCTCCCTAATCCCATGGGATGATGTAGCCAACAGTAGTATATCTTTATTATTTATTGTTTTTTCTATATCACCTATTATATTTAAATTAGATGGAATTTAAACACCTGGAAGATATTTCTTGTTTTCTCTATTTTCTAATATTTCTTCAATTTGTTTTTCATTTCTCAACCACATGTCTACTTCTAAACCCTTTTTTGAAAGTAGAATCGCCAAGGCTGTACCCCAGCTACCTCCACCTAAAACTCCAATTTTCTGACTCATCTTATCACCTGCCAATTTTATTCTCATTTCCAGCTAGTAATCTCTCAATATTTTTCTTATGTCTAATAATAGATAATAGGGCTAAAAGTAGGGACAATGCAAAATACTGCTTTTTGAAATCTCCAGCAGCTAAAGCATAAGTTATAGGAACAGAAGCTAAAAATACCAAAGATCCTAAGGAAACATATTTTGTAATAAGTATTAGAATAATTGCTATAGGAGCAGCTAATAAAGCACTTGGCAAATGTAAACTAGCCAAAACGCCTATTGAAGTAGCAACCCCTTTACCACCTTTAAACTGTAGAAAAATAGGCCAATTATGTCCTACAACTGCGAGAAATCCACATATTAACCCACCATTGTATCCCATAATTAGTCTACCTATGATTACTGCTACTATACCCTTTAAAGCATCAAGAAGGAAAGTAAGAGCCCCAAGCCTAAGTCCCATAACTCTCAAAGCATTAGTAGCCCCAGCGTTCCCACTACCATGCAGCCTTATATCTATTCCTTTGGAAACCCTACCTACAAAATAAGCAGAAGAAAAGCAACCTATTAAATATCCAATTACTATAGTTAATATTAGTTTCATAACTAATCCCCTTTACCTCTTTGCCTAAATTCAAATTGAATAGGTGTACCATCAAAACCAAAATGACTACGAATCTGATTCTCTAAATATCTTTCATAAGAAAAATGCATTAACTCTTTATCATTTATAAATACAACAAACTTTGGTGGCCTTACAGCAACTTGAGTTCCATAGTAAATCCTAAGCCTTCTCCCCTTATCTGACGGTGGTTGATTCATCAATACAGCCTGATTGATAATATCATTTAACACACCGGTGCTGATTCTTAAATTATAATTATTGTTTACTACATTGACTAGGTCCAATAATTTATTTACTCTTTGGCCGGTTTTTGCGGAAATAAATATTATTGGCGCATAGCTCATAAACCCTAAAGTATCTCTTAAATCCTTTTCAAAAGATCTATAAGTCTTACCGTCTTTATCAATTAAGTCCCATTTATTTACTGCTATAATCATAGCCTTACCATTGTCATGGGCATATCCGGCAATCTTTGTATCCTGTTCAGTTACACCTTCTGTTGCATCTATAACAAGCACACATATATCTGATCTATCTACAGCAGCTAATGTCCTTACAACCGAATATCTTTCAATTTCTTCATAGATCTTTTTCTTTCTTCTAAGACCAGCAGTATCTACTAAAACATAGCTATTTTCACCATAGGTAAAATAACTATCTATAGAATCCCTTGTTGTACCAGGAATGTTAGTTACTATGACCCTTTCTTCCCCTAAGATATAGTTTATCAGTGAGGATTTTCCCACATTGGGTTTACCTATGAATGTTACTTTTACTACATCTTCATCTTCATCTACATTTTTGTCCTCAGGGAAATATTTTAATACTTCGTCCAGTAAATCTCCTAGTCCTAAAGCTTGCTCCCCTGATACCAACATTGGCTCTCCAAGACCCAACTCATAAAACTCATATATCTGGTCAGGTGTCTTAGGAGTATCAATTTTATTACACACTAAAATCACATCTTTTCCTGACCTTCTTAATATATTTGCTACCTCTCTATCTGTACTAGTTAGTCCTTCTAAACCATCTACAACAAATAATATTACATCGGCAGTATCTATAGCTATATCAGCTTGTTTTCTGATATTAGTCATTATAGTATCTTCGTTATCAGGCTCCAATCCTCCTGTATCAATCAATGTAAAATAATTATTCAGCCATTCTGCCTCCGCATATATCCTATCTCTAGTCACTCCAGGCTTATCTTCAGTAATGGATATGCGCTCACCTACTATTCTATTGAACAAAGTGGACTTACCAACATTTGGTCTTCCTACTATACATACAATTGCTCGATTCATTAGTTCACCCCTAAAATTAAATTGCTTATTATATCTTTACCTGAAACCTTAGAAACAATTACATTAGTACCCAGTTCTTTAGACACTTCATCCACAGTTATATTGTCTAGGAAAATCTCTTCATCACACTTCATCATAGATATAGGGATAAATATCCCGTCTGATTCTTTGTCCTTTAATTGGGAAATCAAATCAAATCCAGTTATAAGCCCTGCTACCGTAATCTTCTCCCCAAAGAAATTATTTACTATGGGAACACCTTCTATTTCTAAATCGGTAAATTTATCTTGAATTTTTGAAAACAAATCTACTATATAATCATAGGCCAAAGTTCCAGTGGCTACAATATATTTTTTATCTATTTTTGGTGTATCCTTTAGTTTAGATAATTCTTCCTCAACTTCTTGTTGAAAAAGTCTCATAAGACCTACTCCATTTTCCAATTGAGGGAATCCTTCATAATCATCATAATCAGGTACTTGTCTCTTGGATAATGCGAAAAATTCATCTGATGGGAAAACAAACTTGGTATTAAAATCCTTCATAAATTGATCTTGCAAAACCTTTAAAGAATCTAATACTTCGGCAGCAGATTCCGTATTATAGGGTTCTACCTTAGCCAACTTTTCCCTGTACTTGGTTATTCCTATTGGTACAACTGCAACAGATTCAACAGTTGGATATACTTTAGATAAATCAGATAATGTTTTTTCTAACTCTTTACCATCGTTAACTCCTGGAACTAAAACTATTTGACAATTGACCTCTAGTTTAGCTTCATGAAACCTTTTTATTATATCATAAATTTTACCAGCATTCTTGTTATTTAACATTTTAATTCTAAGTTCTGGATTTGTAGTGTGAACACTGATATTTATAGGACTGAGTCGATACTTAATTATCCTATCTATTTCACTGTCACTCATATTAGTCAGTGTAATAAAATTCCCTTGTAAAAATGACAATCTAGAATCATCATCTTTAAAATATAGGGTTTCCCTCATGTTTGGAGGTAATTGATCAATAAAGCAAAATATACATTTATTTGTACAGGACTTAGCCCTATCAATTAAAGGATTAGTAAATACAATACCTAAGTCCTCGTGGTAATCTTTTTCGATTTCGAACTCCCATATTTCCCCATCTGGCTTTTCAATTTCTAATAATACATTATCATCAGAAACCAAATATTTGTAATCAATAATATCCTTAACACTTTCATTATTGATTTTTAGAAGTATATCTCCAGCCTTTATTTCCAATTCTTCTGCTATACTCCCCGCTGCTACTTCTTCGATTATATTTCTAGATTCATTAAAATTCTTTAATTCCATTCATCTTCCACCTTTATAGTACTTTTTTAAATATGTAGCCTACAGAAAATCTGTAGGCGTATTTGAATTAATATAGTGGAAATCTTTCACATAGTTTAGATACTTTTTCTTGAATCTCTTCTCTGTCAATACTTTCATCTAGTGCTAAAGTGATTATTTCAGCTATTTCCTTCATCTCTTCTTCTTTCATACCTCTTGTAGTTACAGCTGGAGTTCCAATTCTAATTCCACTAGTTGTAAATGGACTTTCAGGGTCAAAAGGTATCGTGTTTTTATTTGTAGCTACCCCTACTTCATCTAGAAGTGCTTCAGCTTTTTTACCAGTTAGGTTTTTGCTTCTAACATCTAATAACACTAAATGGGTATCTGTACCTCCAGAAACCAATCTAAATCCATTTTTACTAAGTTCTTCAGCCAATACCTTTGCGTTTAATATAATCTGTTTTTGATACTCTTTAAACTCGTCAGTTAGTGCTTCACCAAAGGAAACTGCCTTAGCTGCAATTATATGCATCAAAGGTCCACCTTGTAGGCCAGGGAATATTGCCTTATCGATCATCTTGGCATATTCTTCTTTACAAAGAATTGCTCCACCTCTTGGCCCTCTTAAAGTCTTATGAGTAGTAGTGGTCACAAAGTCAGCATATGGTACTGGACTTTGATGTAAACCAGCTGCTACTAAACCCGCAATATGGGCCATGTCAACCATTAAATATGCTCCTACTTCATCTGCTATTTCTCTAAATTTCTTAAAATCAATATTTCTTGGGTATGCACTAGCACCTGCTACTATTAACTTTGGTTTTTCTTCTAAAGCAATCTCTCTTATTTTATCATAGTCAATTACCTCAGTTTCTTTATCTACACCGTACTCAACAAAATTATAATAAGTTCCTGATATATTTACAGGACTACCATGGGTTAAGTGTCCCCCTTGAGATAAGTTCATGCCTAGAACTTTATCCCCTGGTTTTAGTATTGCAAAATAAACCCCAAGATTTGCATTTGCACCTGAGTGTGGCTGCACATTGGCATGTTCTGCATTAAATAGTTCCTTTAATCTGTTAATCGCCAATTCTTCTGCTTGATCAACTACTTCGCAGCCACCATAGTATCTTCTTCCAGGATAACCTTCTGCATACTTATTAGTTAATTGACTTCCCATCGCCTCCATTACTTGTTCAGAAACAAAGTTTTCAGATGCAATTAACTCAAGATGATTCTGTTGTCTTGTGATTTCCTTTTCAATGATCTCCATAATAGCAGGGTCATTTTTAGCAATGTTTTCAAAATTCATGTACATCTTCCCCTTTTCATATTATAATAGTTAGTGATATTTGATTGTATAAAAAATATACAATCAAAAATATTAATACAAGTTTCTATACATTTATTATATTATACCATATTTATAATATTATTAACTACTTGAGGTGCAAAATATGAATCATTTCACAATTAAAAGCAAATACGAATTAAAAAAACTTATGAAATTAGCCATAAGTACTGGTGAGACACTACTTAAAAATGGTGCTGAAGCCTACAGAGTTGAAGATACAATGGAAAGGATATGTAATTCAAGGGACAATATATTTAATGTGAACTCCTTTGTAACCCAAACAGGAATATTTCTAACCTTTGAATATGAAAATGAATCTTATGTTGATTTTAAAAGAGTAAGAAACGTTACTATTAATTTAAAAAGGATAAGTGAAGTAAATAAGTTTTCAAGAAAATTTGTCTGTACCAATCTATCCCTAGATGATGGGCTCAAAATTATGGAAAATATAAATAATATGAAGGTCTATTCTAAAATGCACAAGGCCATATCAGGTGCAGCCTCTGCTGCTTTTTTTACACTTATGTTTGGTGGTAATTTTAGAGATTTTCTATCCAGCTTTATAGTTAGTTATATAGTAATCTTAATATTAAATGTAACAAATGAGTTTAAATTGACTTTTTTTATTGATAATTTTCTTGGTGCATTTTTAGCATCAATATTTGCCGCAATTTCCGTGGAAATTGGTCTAGGAGCTAATTTAGATAAGATAATCATTGGATCAATAATGTATCTTGTACCTGGAGTTGCCATTACAAATGCCATAAGAGATACAATGAGTGGCGATTCACTATCAGGACTTTCTAAGGGCATGGAAGCTATATTTTCGGCACTTGCCATCGCCTTCGGTGTTGGAGTAGTTTTAAGCGTATATATGGGAGGTATTTTTTAAAAATGGAAATTGGATTTACATTACTTTATCAATTAATATTAGGTTTTTTTGCAACAGTTGCATTTGCGGTATATTTTTATGCACCCTTTGATTCTATTTTCGCCTCAGGAGTTGCTGGCGGACTGTCTTGGGTCCTTTATTATCTTGTACTAAACGGTTTTGATAATAAAATCATTGGTACATTTTTAGGGGCATTTTTAGTAGGTGTATTAGGCGAATATCTGGCTATAAAAATGAAAAAACCAGCAACAGTATTTATTACCCCTGGAATCGTATCCTTGGTACCTGGTGCTGGTATGTATTATACAATGCTTTATTTAGTTCAAAAAGATTATTCTCAAGCAGTTATCGCCGGTTCTGAAACATTCTTTGTGGCAGCTGCCATAGCTATAGGAATCATAGTTTCTACTATTTTCTCTAGATCCCTAAGGCATTTTAAAAGAAAGAGTGGTTAATTTTGTTTAGAGTACTTGAGTAGTACTTCAATCAACTGATCTATACCCTCTTCTTCTGAAGATCCATCTAGATAATTCTTGATACAATTTTTCATATAGTTTTCTAGTATTAGCCCACCTGCATTATTGAGTGCGGCTCTAGCGGCCGCTATCTGAGTTAATATATCTCCACAGAATTTTTCCTCATCAACCATCTTCTGTATCCCTTTAATTTGGCCTTCTATTCTTCTTAATCTGGTTATTACTGCAGCTTTATCCTCCAAGTTTTCACTCCTTACATAAGTGCAGATATTTTCAAGCGGGGTATCAACCCCACCTGACATAAATTAATTATCTTATTTTGAAATAACTTTAGAAATTGTAAGAACTATATCGTCTTTCTTAGCAACACTATTATCTATTAATTTTAAAATCAAATATGAAATAACTAAGCCAACAATACCTGTTACAAAGCTCAATAACTCATAATTCTCAAAACCTCTAGTACTGAAGTATCCATTACCTATGGCTATGCCTAAAATTAAGAATACTAAGGGAACAATATATATTAAAAATGTGTATTTTAGTATTTTTCTAGCTTCAGCTTCGATTGAGACTATATCTCCAAGCTTAGCATTTACTTTGTTTTTTAAAGTCAGCAAATGAGGAGCTACTTCACAACTGGATGAACAAGATGCACAATTTGTACCACAAGCTGATGCTCTTCGAACTTCCAATACTACATCTGAGCCATTAACCTCTCTAACGATACCTATTTGTTCCATTACTACACCTCCCACATCAAATAATTCTATAGTCTGCCAACTATATTATATCATAGTATAATAAAATTAGCTTTTAAATTCTTCTATTTTATTGATAAACTAGTAAAAGCTCTTTAAATATTATTTGTTGTTCTCTAGATTAACCTTAATATGAGCTTCTAGTAGTTGTTTATCAGATACAGTCGTTGGCGCATCTGTTAGAAGACAGGTAGCTGATTGAGTCTTAGGGAAGGCTATAACATCTCTAATGTTAGATGTATTTGTCAAAGTCATAATCAATCTATCAAGTCCATATGCAATTCCACCATGTGGAGGTGTTCCATACTTAAATGCTTCAAGTAAGAAGCCAAACTTATCCTGAGCCTCTTCTTCACTAAATCCTAATGCTTTAAACATTTTGCTTTGAAGATCTGAGTTGTTGATACGTATACTACCTCCACCCATTTCATCTCCATTGATGACAATATCATATGCTCTAGCTCTTACAACTTCAGGATCACTCTCTAATAAATGAATATCTTCATCCATTGGTGAAGTAAAAGGATGGTGTTTCGCTACATATCTTTTTTCTTCTTCATCATATTCAAAAAATGGGAACTCTGTAATCCAAACTAATTTTAAATCATCTTTTTCAATAATATTAAGCCTCTTAGCTACTTCATTTCTTAAGTTCCCTAAACTATCACTTACTACTGATAATTTGTCAGCTACAAATAATAGTAGATCCCCTACTTCTCCATCCATTTTACTCAATATTCCATTTAATTCCTCTTCCTCAAGGAATTTAGCTATTGGAGAAGTAATCCCTTCATCAGTTATCTTCATCCAAGCTAAACCTTTAGCTCCATAAGTCTTGGTATATTCTTCTAGACTAGAAATATCCTTCCTAGTGAAGTCATTACCATAACCTTTTACATTGATACCCTTTACAGCTCCACCATTTTCTACAGCAGAAGAGAATACCTTAAACATAGATTCAGATACCTCTTCTGAAATATCAATTAATTCAAATCCAAATCTTAAATCCGGTTTATCAACACCAAATCTTTCCATCGCTTCTTTATATGTCATTCTCTTAATCGGTAATTCTATTTCTATGCCTTTTAATTCTTTAAATAATGTATATAAAAACTTTTCATTGATAGATATTACATCATCAACATCTACAAAGGACATCTCTATATCTATTTGAGTGAATTCAGGTTGTCTATTCGCCCTTAAATCTTCGTCTCTAAAGCATTTTACTATTTGATAATATCTATCCATGCCTGAAACCATTAAAAGTTGTTTTAGGAGCTGAGGCGACTGTGGTAGTGCATAAAACTCACCAGGGTTCACCCTACTTGGAACTAAATAGTCCCTTGCACCTTCTGGTGTTGGCTTTGTAAGTGTAGGCGTTTCTACTTCTACAAAGTTATTTTCATAGAAAAAATCCCTTACAACTTTAGCAGCCTTAGCCCTAAGTTTTAAATTTGCTTGCATACTAGGTTTTCTTAAATCCAAGTATCTATATTTTAATCTCATAGACTCAGATACATTATCATCATCTTTAATATAAATAGGTGGAGTATCTGCTTCATCTAAGATTCTAAGTTCCTGTGCCAATACTTCTACTTCACCTGTTGGTATTTCAGGATTTGCCGATTGTCTAAGTCTAACCACACCTTTAACTGCTATAACATATTCAGATCTTATTTTTTCTGCTTTTTTAAATATATCATCTGATATAGTATCATCAAATACAATTTGTGCTATTCCAGTAGTATCTCTTATGTCCACAAAAATTAATGAACCAAGATTTCTCTCTCTTTGAGCCCAGCCCATTAATACAACTTCTTTTCCTTCATCACCTGGTCTTAATTCACCACACATACTAGTCCTTCTTAAATTACCCATTGTTTCTCCCATAAATTTCCCTCCTAAATAAAATAAACCCCTCATCTCTGTTATCCAGGGACGAGGGGTTAGCTCGCGGTACCACCCTAATTAGGTATTCCTCACTCAAAATTTTAACGCATATTCTGCGAACAATCCATAAGGACTGTTAACTCCAAGGTGTCATTGCCAAATATAAGTATCGGATTCCCACCAACACCGACTCTCTAAATCTTAGGGATTTGACGCCTTCCTTTTCATAGTTAATATATCTATTTTCATAAATTATAGAATATAATTTGTTTCTTGTCAAATGTTATTTGATATGATTTTAGCCCTAATTTTAAATCACCTTTATATTTTGCTTAATAAATCTACAACATCCATTACTACGCCCAAATAACAATTAAACAAGAATTCATATTTGTAATACTATATGTAATTGAAGCCATGAACCTCTCTCTTCTAAATGCATATATTATTAACATAAAGAAGGGAGGATATAAATTATGGAACAATGGCTTTGGAGTTTAAAAACTGATACTCCTCAGGATGGTTATGAATTAGCTATACTGCTGTCTCAAAAAGGTGTACAGTATACTCAACCATCGGAGGAAGTACGTAGAAATTTACGACCTCAATATTCACATGATCCTGATAGTCTAATAGCTGTTAGTCAAGTCATCGCAATTAATTTTCAAACAGTTGCAGCAGCAAACAATTATTGGAAGGACCAATGCTATTATTAAGCACTACTTCAAATAGTAGACCAACAAAAAAAGCCACTCTTACAAAGTGTAAAAGTGGTTTTTGTCATATAATTAAATCATCTAATTATCAAATTTTTCTTCTTCTCAATCAATTCATCCATTCTATTTAAATATTCTTTAAGACCCTTGAAATTTGGCAACCTCTTTATTGTATTATCTTTAGGATTATATATTTTAGAAACTGCCCCTAGTCCGGCCCCTATAATGGTCTCTTTTTCTTCCATCATAGAAATGTTATATATACTTTCTTTTCCCAGTTTACTATATCCTATATTCTCTAAATTTCCTACCATTTGCTTTTGCCTATAAAGATAGTATGGAAACATGCCTATTTCAGCAGCTTTAGCTTCTGTTAATTTTAACATCCTTTGGATTTCATTAGATGCTTCATCATGATTCTCATTTTTATTAAATAGTCTTGAGCCTCTTTTAAGGGCCAATGTATGAACTGTTAAGTTTTCTGGATCCAGTTTTTCTATTTCATTTAATGTATAGGCAACATCTTTAAGATCTTCACCAGCTAAGCCCAATATAATATCCATATTTATAATATCAAATCCTAAATCCTTTGCCATATTGTAACTGGATATAATTGATTTGATATCATGATTTCTTCCGATTTTTTCTAAAGTCTTGGGATTCATAGTTTGAGGATTTATACTTATTCTATCTACTTCCATGGATTTTATCATTTTAAGCATTTCCATATCTAGTGTATCGGGTCTACCTGCTTCTACTGTAAACTCTCTGATATCCTCAGACTTAAATGATTCTTTTACTGTAGCAATTACCCTTTCTAAATCCCTTGATTTTATGGATGTAGGGGTACCGCCACCTATATAAACTGTATTTAACCACTTGCCTTCCATTATTTCCTTAATACCTTTTATTTCATAGATAAGAGTGTCTACGTATCTGCCTACTTTGTCATAGTTATTCCCAACAGCAAATGCTGGAAAAGAACAGTATGAGCATCTACTTGGACAGAATGGTATACCTATATATAGACTATACTTGTTCTCAACCAATGGATAAATATGTTTTCTTTGAGACATGGCTATATCTATCATCAACTGTGCTTTATCCTTATGTATCCTAAACTCATCCATTAGTATTCTTTTTACTTCATAGATGTCTTTATTATTATTTATTAGATCGTGGGAAACTTTTATAGGTCGAATTCCCGTTAGTATTCCCCATGGAACCTCTCCATCTATTAAATTTATTAATGAATCATAAATAGATTTTTTGATAGCATTTTTGATTATCCTGCTTTTGGATATACCTTGGATATGTATATCATCTATATTTATTATAATTTCTTTTATTAGATTACCATCTTTATAGATTTTAGAGCACGCTAAATTATAATCAGCTCTATCTAATAAAGAGCTATGTATCAATAGCTCTTCAGTATCGGTATCGTCTTCATTTATAAACTCTATTTCTTCTCCTGGAAAAAACACCCTTATTAGCTCAAATAAATCATGTTTATAAGAGTGCCCTTCTATAAATACCTTTATCAATATATCACCTGTTTTCTTACTGTAAATACGGATTATACATTTTTTCTGCTAGAATTGTAGTGTTATCTCCATGGCCAGGTAATACTATAGTCTCATCATTTAGTACCAGCAGTTTTTCTTTTATGGACTTAATGATTTGGTCAAAGTCGCCACCCATTAAATCCGTTCTTCCTATGGAACCTTTAAAAAGAGTATCTCCTGAGATTAAATAACTGCCAATTTTAAGGGATATACAACCTGGTGTATGACCTGGTGTATGAATAACCTCAATAGTTTGGCTTCCTATTTCTAGAGTATCTCTATCTTTTAAAAGTTCATCTGGCTTAATTTCCACAGCTCCCATAGCCATTGATGATGATAGATTCATACTTGCATCTTGAATCATTATAAGGTCATCTTTATGGATTAATACTGGAACATCAAGTTTTTCTTTTAAATCTAACACGGCTCCTATATGATCACCGTGTCCATGGGTAAGGATAATATTTTTTATTTTTATATTATTGTCTTTTATGGATTTCAAAATAGTCTCCACATCTCCACCTGGATCTACAACTATACCTTCTTGTGTTTCAGTAGAATATACGATATAACAATTGACCGCGTAAATTCCCGCTGGAATTCTGATTATCTTCAAAACAAAACCCCCTTAAAATATTTTTTTACTGTCGAGTAAAATAGTAACAGGGCCATCATTTATAAGGCTCACATCCATATCGGCACCAAATACTCCTGTTTCCACTTTTACCCCTTTATCTCTAGCTTTTTGCACAAATTCTTCATAATATTTCTCGCCAAGATCTGGATGGGCTGAATCTGTAAAACTTGGTCTTTTACCTTTCCTTACATCTCCGTATAATGTAAATTGAGATACTACTAATAGGTCGCCTTCTACATCTAATAGAGATAGGTTCATCTTGTCGTTTTCATCTTGAAAAATTCTTAGTCCCAAAACCTTCTCTACTAAATAATCCAAGTCTTTGCTATGATCTTCTCCTCCAACACCTAAAAATACTAACAAGCCTTTTTCTATACTTCCTACAACTTCACTTTCTACAGTAACTTTTGCTTCCTTTACTCTTTGTATTACAGCTCTCATCTCTAAAAATTCCCTCCTAGGTAGTAACCCTATATGCATCGATTATATTTTTTATCTTTCTTAATCTTCTCATTGTATCCTGTAATTGTTCTATATTATTGATTTCAAGGGTCATATTTACAACCACGATTTTATCTTTGTTTGTCCGTGCATTAATATTTACCAATCCCAGTCCTAAATCATTAATTCGAAGTGCAATCTCGGCTAAAATTCCTGGTCTATCTATTGCCCTAACTTGAATCTCTGCGTGATAAGAGGCCTTCTTCTCTGAATCCCATTCAACTTCTATAATCCTTTCTTCGTCTTCCTCTGTTTTGGTATTTGGACAGTCTGCTCTATGAACTGAAACCCCTCTACCCTTAGTTACATAACCTACGATATCGTCACCAGGAACAGGGTTGCAACATTTAGCAAATCTTACTTTAATATTGTCAACACCCTTTACCGAGATACCTTGGCTTGATCTATGTGGTTTTTTTACTTGGGCTTTCTTAAGTTTTTCTTCAATATATTCTTCTTCGTATTCAGTTTTGTAATGTTGAGCATAAAAATCCTTAAGTTTTGTAATCACTTGGTTTTGCTTTACATTACCATAACCAATGGAGGCATATAAATCATCAATAGAGTTGATGCTCAATTTTTCTGCTATACTTTTTAGCCACTCATCCTTAAGGATTTCATTAGGCTTATATCCTAATCTCTTTAACTCTTTCTCTAGTCCTTCTTTACCTTTTAATACATTGGAATCCTTATTCTTTAGCTTAAAGTATTGTCTTATTTTTGATTTAGCCTGGGTACTTTTAACAATATTTAACCAATCCCTACTTGGATTTGCATTTGAAGATGTGATTATTTCTACTATATTTCCATTTTTTAATTGATAGTTTAGTTGAACGATTCTTCCATTAATTTTTGCTCCTACACAACGATTACCTACATCTGTATGGACTCTATATGCAAAATCAATTGGTGTAGATCCTTCAGGTAGGTTGATAACATCACCCTTAGGTGTGAAGACAAATACTTCATCTGTAAAGAAGTCAATTTTTAATGTCTCCATAAAATCCTTAGGATCCTTTAGGTCATTTTGCCACTCTAAAAGTTGTCTTAACCATGTAAGTTTATTATCGAAGTTTTCAGCCTTGCTAGCCCCTTCTTTATATTTCCAATGGGCAGCAATACCGTACTCAGCAGTTTTATGCATATCATAGGTTCTAATTTGTACTTCAAATATTTCGCCTTTTGGCCCAATTACCGTAGTATGAAGGGATTGATACATATTAGGCTTTGGCATTGCTATATAGTCCTTAAATCTACCTGGAATTGGTTTCCACAGTGTATGAACGATACCCAAAGCTCCATAACAATCCTTTATATTATCTACTAATATTCTAATTGCTGTTAGGTCATATATTTCCTCAAAGGTTTTACCTTGTACTGCCATTTTTTTATATATACTATAGAAATTCTTAGGTCTGCCGCTTATTTCACAATGGATACCCATTTCTCCTACTTTTTCATATAGTAATTGAATTATCTGACTGATAAAAGCTTCCCTTTCTCTTCTTTTACTTGAGACCTTTTCAACTAAGTCATAATACTTTTCAGGCTCTAAATATCTAAGGGATAGGTCCTCTAATTCCCATTTAATCTTAGAAATACCAAGTCTATGGGCAATAGGTGCATATATTTCAAGCGTCTCTAAGGCTTTTTCCTTTTTCTTTTCATCAGTCATATATTCTAAAGTCCTCATATTGTGTAGCCTATCAGCCAACTTTACAATAATAACTCTGATATCCTTAGCCATAGCCAATACCATTTTTCTTAGGTTTTCAGCTTGACTTTCTTGTTTGGTCTTATAATTAAGGTTTTTTAATTTGGTAACTCCATCTACTAAATCAGCGATCTCTTCGCCAAACTCTCCAGCTAAATCTTCGTAGCTATAATCCGTATCTTCAATTACATCATGAAGAAGTCCAGCTATAATCGTCTGAGTATCCATATTTAAATCAGCAAGTATCATAGCTACATTAAAAGGATGGATAAAAAAACTTTCTCCCGAATTCCGTTTTTGACCATCATGTGCTGCTTCTCCAAGGGTAAAGGCTCTGATAATCAGAGACATGTCTGCTTGGGGATTATATTGTTCTATTGTTGATATTAATTTTTCTAATATAGTATTCATTTCCTCACCCTTTTCAGTGTAAATCATATTCTATAACCTTGAATTACTATTTGGATACTTGTTTTTCCCATGTATTCGTTGATTGAGGGATAGTATATAATATCTAGGGAAATATTATTATCCATACCCTTTAAAACTCTTTCTAACTCATCTTCTCCGTATCTATTAATTATGGACTCTTCAAAGGAACCATCATCATAGAAAATTATACCATCTACTATTATTCCCTTCTTTGATTCTAAAATAAGTTTAATAACATTATTATTATTCCCGAATTTGAACATTCTTTTAATCTTTAAATTTTTATCTCCAAAAATAGGCTTTGTATTTCCCATGCCAAAGGGTTCTAAGGAGTTTAGGTCTTCTATTAGTTTGTAATTAATATATTCAATTGGCAGGGCCATGTCGATAAAAACTTTTTTTACAAAGTTGTCTTCTGTTAATTTTGATAAACTGTTTAGTCGTTCTCGTAAAATATCTATATTTTTCTTATCTAATGAAAGACCTGCCGCCATAGGATGTCCACCAAATCTGTTTAATAAATCTTTGCATCTAGAAAGTTCTTCAAATATATTATATTCTTCTATAGACCTTGCAGATCCTTTGACCCCATCTTGTCCATCAGTCAAGACAATAGTAGGTTTATTATATGTTTCTTTGACTCTACCAGCAATTATACCAGCTACTGATTCATGGATATCCGGCTCATAGACTAATAATATTTTATCATCTTTTATTGATGAATTTTCAATTTGAGCTACTACTGATTCACATCCAGCGATTGTCAATGATTTCCTCTCATCATTTACTTCTCTTAAATATTTAGCTATTTTAAGAGCCTCCGCCTTATCTTGACAAAGAAACAGTTCCAGTGCTCTGTATGCTGACTCTAGTCTACCGGATGCATTTATTGTAGGTCCTATTATAAATCCTAAGTGATAGGAGGATACAGGTAATTTTACCTCAGCTACTTCAATTAGAGCTTTAAGTCCAGTGTTATCTGTATTGTTAATTAGATTTAATCCATATTTTACTATGATTCTATTTTCGTCCACTAAATCTACTACATCGCATACAGTAGCTATGGCTACAAATTCTAAATATTTTAGACACTCTTCTTCCTTATTGTATAGCGTATATAGATAATAGACTAATTTATAGGCTACTGCAGCACCACATATAGATTTAAAGGGATAATTGCAATTAGGGTTTTTAGGATCTATAACTGCATCTGCTTCTGGCAATATATATTTTTTTACATCATCTTCTTCAATATATGGTAATTCATGATGATCTGTTATTATAATCTTCATATTTAGCTTTTTAGCCAGCTCTATCTGTTTTAGGGCTGCGATACCATTGTCGCAGGTGATTATTAGCTCTATGCCGTCTTCTTTGGCCTCCCTGACGATATCATCATTAATACCATATCCATCCTGAATCCTGTCAGGTATTTTATAGTCAACTTTGGCCCCTAGAGATTTTAGTGAACTATATAATATATATACACTCATAACTCCATCTACATCAAAATCTCCAACGATTCTAATTTTTCCACCATTATCTATTATTTCTTCAATAATCTTTGCCCCCTTGACTAAATCAAACATCAAAGTGGGAGAATGCAGCTTATCTATATTTGGTTCTAAAAATCGATTGATTTGGTTATATTCAAATATGTCTCTATTTACTAAAATCTTTGATATAACCTCACTTATATTTAAATCTTTAGCAATTTTAGTGTAATCTATATTCTTGTTTCTTATAAACCATTTTTTCAATTGTAACCTCCGCTAAAATAATAATACTTAAATTTTATCATTTTATCACGATTAATACTAGTAATTTCAAGGATTATATAAAGAAAAACTGCTATTTAGCAGTTTTTCTGTCGAAAAATATTAATTATATATCAATTTTTATTCATTGGCAAGAATTGAGATTGAGCATTCTATCCTCTTTTTCTCCATCTCACAACCTAAAGTGTAAGGTTTCATTAAATCATTATGAGCATAGTGTGCATTTGCATGACAGCCTCCACTACAATAATATCTTGCCCAACAATCCCTACATTCCTCTTTATTATATATATTTGCCTTTTTGAATACTTCTCTTAGATCTTCTTTTTCAACTCCAGTATCCAAAGTACCTAATCTAAATTCACTTTCCCCTACGAATTGGTGACATGGATATAGTTCTCCTTCAGGAGTAACAGCCATATATTCAGAGCCCGCTCCGCAACCAACACTTCTTTTGATAATGCAAGGTCCTTGTTCTAAATCAATCATAAAGTGGAAGAAATAAAAGTCCTTGTCCTTCTTCTTGATATCAATATATTCCTTTGAGAATTTCTCATATTCTTTTAATACATCTTCTAGATGTTCTTCTCTAAGAGCATAATCCATCTCTTCTGAAGTAACTACTGGTTCTACTGACACCTTCTTAAATCCATGGTTATAAAAGTCCATGATATCATTTGAAAAGTCAGTATTCTTACTTGTAAATGTACCTCTGATATAGTAGTCCTTGTCCCCTCTTTTATCTACCATGGCTTTAAACTTAGGAAGTATCAAATCGTAGCTGCCACCATTGTTAATGGTTTTTCTCATATGGTCATTTACTTCTTTTCTACCATCTAGACTTAATACTACATTATCCATATGTTCATTAATAAAGTCGATTTTGTCTTCGTCCAATAGTACACCATTGGTTGTTATGGTAAATCTAAAGTTTTTATTATAATCTTTTTCTATTTCTCTACCATAGGCAACTAAATCTTTCACTACTTGGAAATTCATCAATGGCTCTCCACCGAAGAAATCCACTTCTAAGTTTCTTCTATTGCCAGAGTTCTTTGCTAAAAACTTCAATGCTTGCTTCCCTGTTTCAAGTGACATATGGGATCTTTCACCTTTAAAGTTACCTTGGGACGCGAAACAATAACTGCATTTTAAATTACAATCATGTGCAATATGCAAGCACATTGCTTTTACTATGTTTTCCTCATTATATACGATGTCACCTAGATCATTTTCTTCTGTATATAACATATCTTCGTCTACTAAGTATGTGATTTCTTCATATACTTCTTCTATATCCTTTTTATCATATATACCATCAAATTTAGATATGATGTTTTCTAAGGATTGGTCTTTATAATAATCCAATACATCATAAACTATTTTATCTATGATATGTACAGCACCACTATTTACATCTAAAACTACATATTGATCATTTAAATAAAACTTATGTATTTGAGCCCTACTCATTATTTACCTCCATCTTTAATAAACGAATGCGACATGGGTACGAGTCCCTTGTCGCATTGGCCAGTTCTCACTATTTTTGTTCACACTTTTGGTTTCCAACTGTACATGAAGTCTTGCATGCTGATTGACAAGATGTTTGACATTCACCACAGCCAATTTTTGCTAAATCTTCTCTTCTATAATTTTTTCCACTTAAAGTTTTTATGTATTTCATGTCTAATCCTCCATCTGTATTATTATTAAATAATTATATCATATACATGCATTAAAGCAAATATTATTTTATGGTAAATTAATCCCAATCATTCCACCTATCGCTCCTTAGGTAGTTGCAATAAATAATCTAATTAATAAAAACACACTAAAGTTAAACGGCTTATTAAATAAAAGATTTAAAATTATTATAATAAAATAATATAAAAATCCTAGAATAGCTCCATTTAGCCATCCCCTCTCCTTAACCTTTCTACCTAATATGGCACTAGAAAATACGATACTGGCTGTTAATACTAAATTGTTAAACAGAGTTATGTTTGATTCTCTTATATCAGTAAATCTTAATACTAAAGCTACAACCAATAACAAAATAAAAGTAATTATAAAAGCAAGAGCCAATCCTCTTAGCCAATGATTTGGATTTAGCTTGTTTGACATTTAATCCACCCCCTTAGATATATTTATTTGATAAAGGGGTGGAATATGCTCATTTATTTAAAACTTAAATCTTTTAATAACCATCTGTAAGTTTTGTGCCAATGTTGACAGATTTTCACTTGCAGCTGGGATTTATTCCATAGATGCCATTTGCCTTTAATTAAAAAAACTCCTTAAAGGAGTTTTTTTAATTCTAAGTAATATTAATCTTTCTTATTAGTTACAGAACCTACAGCCCATTTAGTCATCTCTAATCTAGTCTTAGTAGAACCAACTTCTATGATAATTTGGTCTTCTTTAACAGTAACTATCTTTCCTATAATGCCGCCGATGGTGATTATATCGTCGCCAACTTTTAGGTTATCCCTCATGGATGATATTTCTTTTTCCTTTTTCTTTTGTGGTCTTATAGCAAAGAAGTAAAAAATCGCTAGCATACCAATAGGCAACAGTAAACCTTGTAATTGTTGTGCACCCATTATCTTATCCCTCCCAGTAACATACTACTTTATATTATACATTATTTTATAGAAAAATCATTAACTTTCTTAAATATATCCATATTTTCTATAAAATTCATCCTTATATTCCAGTAGTCTATCTTCTTTGATTGCCTCTCTAATATTGTCCATAAGCTTGATTAAGAAATATAGATTGTGTATCGTAGCAAGTCTTGCTCCTAGTATTTCATCTACATTGAAAAGATGTCTTACGTATGCCCTTGAATAATTTTTACATGCGTAGCAGTCACATTCCGGGTCTAGTGGTGTAAAATCATTTTTATACTTTCCATTTCTTATTACTAGTCTTCCTTGACTTGTCATTAAAGTACCATTTCTAGCTATTCTTGTTGGCAGTACACAGTCAGCCATATCTATTCCTCTAATAACTGATTCAAATAGATAATCTGGAGTACCTACACCCATATTATATCTTGGTTTGTCCTTTGGCAGTAGTGGTGTTGTAAAATCTAATATATCATTCATCATATCTAAGGGTTCACCAACGCTAAGGCCTCCTATAGCATAACCTGGGAAGTCCATCTCTACTAAATCTTTGGCACTTTGTTCTCTTAAGTCCTTGTACATACCACCTTGTACGATGCCAAATAGTGCTTGTTTGTCAGTGTTTTTATGATAATCCTTGCATCTTTTTGCCCAGCGAGTAGTCCTTTCCATTGATTGCTTTGCATATTCATAAGTAGCTGGATATGGTGTACATTCATCAAAGACCATCATAATGTCTGAACCAAGTGCATTTTGTATCTCCATGGATTTTTCCGGACTTATAAAATGTTTGGAACCATCTATATGGGATTTAAACTCTACCCCTTCTTCTGTTATCTTTCTCATATCACCCAAGCTAAAGACTTGAAAACCACCGCTATCAGTAAGTATTGGCCCATGCCAGTTCATGAACTTATGAAGACCGCCAGCTTCTTTTACAAGCTCATGACCAGGTCTTAAGTATAGATGGTATGTGTTACTTAATATTACCTGAGCTCCTAGATCCTTTACCTCTTCAGGAGTCATTGCCTTAACAGTTGCCCTAGTTCCCACAGGCATAAATATAGGTGTTTCAATTACACCATGTGGTGTGTGTATCTTACCTAATCTAGCCTTTGTATGTTTTTCTTCTTTTATCAATTCAAATTTAAAAGTCATCATTTCCTCCTCTTATTTGATGAACATACTGTCACCAAAACTAAAAAATCTATATTTCTCTTTTACAGCTGTATTATAAGTATCTATAATCATATCTCTATTTGCCAAAGCACTTACAAGCATCATCAATGTAGACTCTGGTAGATGAAAGTTAGTTATAAGATTGTCTACAACTTTAAATTGATATCCAGGATAGATAAATATATTTGTCCATCCTGACCCAGGACTTATTTCACCATTTTCATCACCTAATGTCTCAAGGGTTCGGCAAGTAGTTGTCCCTACAGCAATGACCTTCTTCCCACTATTCTTAGTTTTTTTGATTAAATCTACAGTTTCTTGACTTACTTGGTAAAACTCGGAATGCATATGATGATCATTTATATTATCTACTTTTACAGGTCTAAAGGTTCCTAGACCAACATGTAGTGTAATAAATGCAAGGTTAATTCCTTTATCCTTTATCTTTATAAGTAGATCATTGGTGAAGTGAAGTCCAGCAGTTGGTGCTGCAGCAGATCCTACATGCTTTGAGTACACTGTTTGGTATCTTTCCCTATCTTCCAACTTCTCATATATATATGGAGGTAATGGCATCTCTCCTAATTGGTCCAGTATCTCTTCAAAGATACCATCATAATCAAATTTTACAAATCTAGTACCTTCTTCTCCTATATCTACTACTTCTCCTTTAAGTATCCCATTGCCAAATTCTATTTTATGGCCGATTCTAGCTTTTTTACCAGGTTTAACTAAGGTTTCCCAGGTGTCATTCTCAGTTCTTTTTAATAAAAGAAACTCAATGCTTTCCTCTTTACCTAGTCGGCTACCAAATAGACGAGCTGGCAAAACTCTAGTATCATTCAATACTAGAGTATCCCTTTCTTCTAAATAATCAATGATATCCTTAAATAATTTATGTTCTATATTGCCAGTGCTTTTGTCTAGTACTAATAATCTAGAATTATCCCTATTTTCAATAGGTACTTGAGCTATAAGCTCCTCTGGTAAATCATAATAAAAGTCTTTCGTCCTCATATCTTCATCCTTATTTTCCTAAATTTATAATCTCTACACTATTATAATAGTGTTTAATAATCTCTTCATAATTATATCCTAACTTAGCCATTTCTATAGCTCCATATTGGCTCATTCCCACTCCATGACCATATCCCTTGCCTTGGAAGGTGAAAGTCCTAGCCTGGACATTTAGGGCGCCTTCTATGTCCGTAGTAGTTTCATTTCCTCTTACTCTATTTGATAAATTTCTGCTTACTGTGGTTTTATTGTTTCCATCTACTATATTCATACCACTTAAGCCTACTTCCTTAGGTCCTTGTCCACTTCCATCTAGAACATATACTTTTTTAGTATTTGATGAGCCCTCTTTATCTATACTAAATAATGTACTTTTCAAATCATTTGCACCAATTATTGATCTAAGCTTTTCACCTGTAATGACTTCTTCCCCAGTTGTCCCTATGATCTTAACTTTTTCTACTCTTTTACTGCTAGTAGTCTCTATGATTTCTAAATCTTTTACATCACCAATATTTATACCATTAGTTGATAATTTACTACCTAGTTCTCCAGGTGTCAATTTTATAGACCAGCTACTATTAGGTGAATTCATAGAAAATTTATCCTGTACTCCAACTAAATATGGAAGTTTGCCTCCCCACACCTTTTCACTAGATTCGGTGTGACCTCCTGAGTTAGAGTGATATGGCGTATTTATTATTTGTCCATCATAAGCTATATATTCTCCATATGTATGAATTATAGCTTGGTTTGTGGCAGGATGCTCCCATTCATAACCACCATATACTTGACAATGAGTAGTACTACAAAGATCGTACCCTTCACTTCTATGTTTATTCAATGTGGTATGGGTATAACTTCTTGCAATAATTGCTTGTGCTTTTAGGGCATCAGCTGCTGAACTAGCTGGAATCTCTCTTGGTAAAACTCCAAATAGATAATTTTCAATATATATATGATTAATAATTATAACACTATTTCCATTGATTAAAAAAGTAATATAGTCCCTATATCTATTTTCATCTACTTTTATAATAGAATTATTTTCATCTTGAGATCCAATAATTACAGAGCCATCTCCTGGTATAGTAGTTATTAATAATCCATCTACACTATAAATTTCAATATCATCTGCATAATTTCCTAAAATATGAATTTCAGTATCTATGATATCTAAAACATCCCTATCTTTTCTATCTTTTTCATAAATATAAAATCCATACTCAGAAAACAATCTTACCGTTTCATTAAGTTCTTTATTTTGCTCTATCTTTACATCTATAAAATCTACATATTTATCCCCATAGGATATTAAAGGCATAGCTCCAATAAAAACAGTCACTATCATTATCATACATATTATTTTTTTCATAATATTCACCTGTCCTTACTCTTCTATAAATGGTATATTAAAGTGTTCATAAGCTTTCTTAGATACTACTCTACCCCTTGGGGTTCTATTTAAGAAACCTATTTGAAGAAGATATGGTTCATATACATCTTCTATTGTACCTCGTTCCTCACCTGTAGCAGCTGACAGAGTATCCAGACCTACTGGCCCGCCACCAAAATTTTCTATTAAAGTGAGTATCAGTTTTCTATCTACAGCATCTAGACCTAGCTTATCTACTTCTAGAATCTCTAGCCCTTTCTTTGCAACCTCCCAGGTAATTACGCCATTTTCCATAACTTGTGCGTAATCCCTTACTCTTTTTAGTAGTCTATTGGCTATTCTTGGGGTCCCTCGTGATCTTCTTGCAATTTCTAATGCCCCATTTTCATCTATTTCAATATCTAATATAGATGCAGATCTTATGATGATCTCTTTAAGGTTTTCTATATCATATAGCTCTAAATTTAGCATTACACCAAATCTATCCCTTAGGGGTGAGCTGAGTAGCCCGGATCTAGTGGTGGCACCTATTAGAGTAAATTTAGATAAATCTAGTCTTACGGATCTGGCAGAGGGACCTTTTCCAATGATGATATCCAAAGCAAAATCTTCCATCGCTGGATATAGAATCTCCTCTACAGTTCTATTGATTCTATGGATTTCATCTATAAATAATACATCATCATCACTAAGATTAGTCAATATACTTGCTAAGTCTCCCGGCCTTTCAATTGCTGGACCTGATGTTACACGAATATTTACTCCCATTTCATTTGCTATTATATTAGCTAATGTAGTCTTACCTAATCCAGGAGGTCCATATAGTAAAACATGATCTAGAGATTCTTTCCTTTCTTTTGCAGCTTGAATAAATATATTTAACTTCGTTTTGGCTTTATCCTGTCCTATGTATTCTTCAATCCACTTAGGCCTAAGAGTAATTTCATTTTCAACATCGTCTTGTATTGCGGTTCCTGAAATTATTCTATTCTCATTATCTAACATATAATTACCCCTTTAATTTTTTGACAATTTCTTTAATCCTTCTCTGATTACTTCCTCAACATTCATATTATTTAAATCTAGTTTTCTTAATACATTTTCAACTTCATACCTGGAATATCCTAAGGACATAAGGCCTGCTAACCCTTCGTCATAGACATTGGGCACCACTTCTATATCTCCTATATTCTCTAGATCAATATTTGTGTCAATTTTATCCTTTAATTCAAATACTATTCGCTCTGCAGTTTTTTTACCTATTCCCGGCGCCTTACACAAAACATCCAAATCCTTATTGATTATGGCGATCTTAATCTTATTCGGATTTAAGGTAGACAGTATACCAAGGGCTGTCTTTGGCCCAATCTTCGATACTTTTAATAAACTATTAAACATATTTAGTTCATCTTTTGTTACAAAACCGTAGAGGAATACGCCATCATCTCTTACATGAAACTCAGTGTAAAGCACTTGATCCTTCATACCTATTTGTAAACTCATGAGAGTATTGCTTGAAGCAAGTATCCTATATCCTATACCATTATTTTGAATAACTAGGTATTCATGATCTATACTTACAATATCCCCAATTATAAAATCAAACATTTAACCACTCCTAGCAGTCTATTTCATTCTAAAATTCTCTTTAAATTTCAAACTATTCCCATGACATAATGCAACTGCCAATGCATCGGCAGCATCATCTGGTTTAGGAATTTCTTTTAAATTTAAAAACATCTTTACCATTTCTTGAACTTGATGCTTTTCGGCCCTACCATATCCAACAATTCCTTGTTTAATTTGTAAAGGAGTATACTCATATATATCTAAGCCTTTATTTACGCCAGCTAATATTTCTACACCTCTAGCCTGTCCAACTTTTATGGCTGTTTTAACATTTTTATTAAAGAAGAGTTCCTCTACAGCCATTTCAACAGGATTATATGTATCAATTATCTTTATCAACTCATCGTAGACAATCTTTAATCTATCTGGAAAATCAAGTTTAGAATCTGTTGTTATACAACCGTATTCTATGGGTTTGTAACTATTTCCTACACATTGGATGACACCATACCCAACTATGGCAATTCCTGGGTCAATACCTAAAACAATCATTAAAATCCCCTTTCAACTACTATTATACCCTATATTGTACCATAGTTTAATAGGTAAAAAAACAAAGTTAATAAAAGAAAAAGAATGACCCAAGGGTCATTCCTCTTATTATGATATGAAATTTTCCAATATCTCTGATAGTTCTTCCTCACTATTAACCACTATACCTTCTTTAAGTTTCTCTTGATCTATATCTATCAATAAACTTATAGGGTAGTCAGTGAAACTTTTATAAAGTACTCTTCCACCATTTTCATCAATATTGAATATGGCAATATATCCATTGTGTTCACCTATGATAAAATGCTCTTGGCATAGATGATTCCTCTCTCCAAATACCACAACTCTTACATTGGAAAATGATACTAGTCTTAAATTTGGATAAGTAGTATTTAAATAATCTTCATATTCATCTCTTGTGAGATTGACAACTTCATTTTGCGCTAATTCAGAATTACTTATTAAATGGCCGCAATCTTTATAGTGGATTCTTTCTTCAATAAAAGTATTAGGGGAGATTCTATTTTCCTCCCTAACTATTTCTATATCTTCATCTCCAGTATGATTCTGATGTTCAGCTATATCCTTGTCTTCAATACTTAGATTCATAAGTTGATATCCTAAATAAAAGCTCATTATGAAAAATACTATACAGAATCCAAATATCGCCATAAATCTGTTTCTTTTCATAAATATCCCTCCAGATTTCTATCTAGAGGGATATTATTTCCATTATATCATTTTTTATACAGTTTGGCTTATCGATACCTTTTAAGAACTCTGTCATTAAGACCATTCCAGCTGGCATTTTGGTATATTTTTTGGCAGTCCTTTAAAATAATCCTTAGTACTTCACCATAAATAGTCTTAAGCTCATCTAATGTAAGCAATGTTTCATCTTCTTTTATATTTGGTCCATCTGTTCCTATATCTATAGATAATTGCTTGTCCAAATACTTGTTTAAAGAATAAATCTTAGGTTGTATAATACTAGAAACATATCTGACTATTATATTGTAGAGTCTTTTGTACATCTTTTCTTCTTCTTCAATATTATTAAATAAGTTATTTTTAAACTCAATAATCTCTTCTTCTTTAGCATTAAAATGAAATAAATATTTCATACTATATAAATCTGCAATGGAATAATGCCTTATTGTTAAATCTTCCAACTTATTAACAAACTTATTGTTTAAAAACCCAAATTTATAGCCCTCAAGATACAAAAACAGCTCCAATCTATTTATATCTTCATGAATTAATTCCCCTAGATTATAAGCTATTAGGTGGTTTCCTCTTCTATCTATTAATAATTTAGAAATATTTTTCCTTAAATTATTTATAGATATATAATTAGGAAATATATTATTGATATTATTCTCCAAATCATAAAGGTTTAGGAGGATATGTATGCAGTTAATATCGTTGTTATAAAGAAAGTTGTATTTAAGTCTATCATATATATCGTTGGCCTCACTATTTAACAATGCCACTCTTCCCCCTCCTTTATGCTAATTAGTCGTATTTTATGCTACAAAAACAAAAATATGTCAATTTAATACCGACATTATTTAATATTATACTACAGAATTCATCATTTTAGTAGTAAAATATGATATTCAAAATCCTAAGATAATTTAATAATTCAAAGGCAATTTTTTTCAAATTTATTTGCTGATTCTTTGCATCTGACCCACAGCCTCTATTTACTACCCAGGACTTGATTAGGGAGTAGGTCCTATGCACCAACTCAATATCCTTTCTTGAGTTAGTCCACGAAAAATAGAAAAGGATATATTGATTTACAATATATCCTTTAAATATATTCAAGTATAAATGATACGACTAAATCTCAAAAGCAAACTGACTGTAAAGTTCTTCAGAATATTCACTAATAGTGTCTAATATGAAATAGGTCATTTTTAAGTTCAGTGATAGTGCAAAGTTTAGATCATTAGCAAAACTATTTTTTTCACTATAATCTCTAACTACCTCATCGATATAATCTTTAATCTTTGATTTTAAGGAAATAAATTTTCCATCATATATATCTATATCCTCTACTTGAACTACATTTTTCTTAAAATCATGAGTTCTAGCAAAATCATTTAAATTAGACTCATATTTAATATGTTTTTTCATTGAACCAAAGAATGTCCATCTGTTTGCGTGAGGATAGCACACATAATCAGAAAGATAATGAGATATAATTCCAATTTGCTTACTTAATAATTTTATAGCAATAGGGTCATGTACTTTCTTAAAATTAATATATCTACTTACAAAGATTAACTTCATTATCTCTTTAGCTATATAGTTCATACTTTCATCTTTATAGTGACGAACCAGCTTATACCTTGGTAATACATCTGGGGCTACTGACCCCCATAACAACTTGTCTTTATCTAGTTTTAAGCCTTATATGTCAAATACATTGTTATAAATATTTGTAGCAATTAGTTTATGAGTATCTGCGAATATTTAAAACAACTCCTTTATTATCTATTTAAAAATTTACAATAAACATCCTGTTTATCTTATAATAATTATTTCTCTTAGTCAATAGTTTTTACTACTTTATTACAATGAATTGTGTTGTTTTACAATCAATTTACAATACTGTGTATTGCTGTCCAAACATCCTCTGTCTCAAAGCCCTTTCTCCAACTAGCTATTCCAGCTAAATCATATTTATTTATTAATGATGCCTTATATTCTAATGAATTACTATCTTCAAGCCAAATCTTATATAGTTTATTTTCTTTCTCTAATTCACCATAATATTGCATAGATTCATTATCCCATATTAAATCAATATTATTTTCATCTATAAATCTATTAGCAACTTCCATAGACAATGCCTGAGAGGATACTTTTCCATCCTCTTCAATCCATAATCTGGTATAGTAAGGCACAGACAAAATTAGTTTTTCATTGGGAATCTGCTTCAGCACTCCTTTTATGCCTCTTTCAACCCATGAGTATTGTGCTACAGAGCCGGCTATAGGGCTTGCAGCCCAATGTTGATCATAAGCCATAAGCATCAAATAATCTGTTGTCTCTGCAAGCCTTTCTCTATCATAGCTAAGTGACCAGTTTTCACTTGTCGATATGGTTGTAACTGCCATGGATACCATAAGATTATTTTCTTTAAAAATTGGATATAATTCCCTAACAAACTGTGTCAATAAATCCTTGTCCTTTAAATGAATATTTTCAAAATCTATATTGATTCCTTGAAAACCGTAATCCAAATAAACATCTAGTATATTATTTATTATCTGTTCTCTATTTGCACTTGATTTCAGTAGGTCATGGGTTAAATCAGGATCAAAGTTGTTGTCGATTAAGGGCCAAATCTGGTATCCTAAATCTCTATATTTTCTTACATAGTCCCTATTTCCCTTATCATAAATAGTACCACTTGAATCCGTTATGGAGAACCATGTAGGCGACATAATGTTAACCCCCTCTATGGGAACAATATTATCTGTATTTGCCAGTTTTCTATAGGTATAGTCCCATGTTAAATTAATCTTTTCAGAATTAGATATAATTGATTGTTCTTTATCCAATAATTCAGTTTTATATATATCTTTAGTATGATTGACCTTTAAGTATCTCTTTTCAATAAATCCAGGAATACCATCAAGTGTTCTAACTTTATACCAATGCTCGAATTCGCCGTAGATATATAAACTTGTTCCAATTTCTATATCAGAAAGTAACATCGGTGACTTTATATCAAGATCAGTCCTTAGACTAGCCCCTTGAAGTACTACTTCTCCATTTAAATAATACATATCTGTATAATCTACAACTACAGCATTTGTATCCGGATAAAACTCAATTGTAATATCATAATCATCCTTAAATAATTCCATCGGAACATAGATCCTATCATTCAATAATATAACTGGATTATCTATTAAATAAATCTTGGAATTGATACTACCTTCATATTCACCAATTTTGTATCTTTTCACCTTATCTACACTGGTCAGAATAAGAGTCTCTTCTGACTGGTCATAATAAATATCCTTATCAAAATAGGTCTTTATTATGTCATATGAAAAATATATTTTGCTATCTTGAAAGATTACAGGTTCACCATTTTCTATTAGTACATCCTCAATCATCAAATATATTTCATCTGAAAAACCAATAACTTTTTCATTTGGTTTATATTTTGTAGTGTAAATTCCCCCACCAATTAACCCGGCAATAACAATTATTACTAAAAGGCCTAAAAATATTTTTTTCACACCTTTTCCCCCTATTTTTTTCTATATTATTATTATACTTTATGACTTATATAGATACAAACTTAAATAATGGCAATTTGTAATAAATAACTATTAAATATATTAATAATTATATCAGTAAATACAATTAAATAAAGAATCCCAACATTTTTAATTAATGTTGGGACTTTCTTATATTTCTATAACTTTACTTGAGATACAAGTGCTTGCAACTTATGTGCAGCTTCACTATTCCTATCCATGATTCTGTTAATATTATTTATTGTTTCCACAATATTCATATTCTTTTCTGCGATATTTGTAGTTGCATTCGTTGATTCTTCTACAGTTACGGAGATGTCTGACATTGATGCTGACATTTGATTAATAGTCGCTGACAATTCTTCAGATGTGGCTGATAAGTCTGATATTATATCATTAATTGAAGATCCATCATCTTTATATTGTCCAACTGCATCAACCATCATATCATAATCTTTTATAACCCTATTCTCTAAAAAATCTACTAAGTGAGTTGTATTACTTACCAATTGCTCTACAACTTTGGTTATTCCTTGAGTAACTACTTGGATTTCACCTACAGTAGAATTTGAATTTTCTGCTAGTTTTCTTATTTCCTCCGCAACAACTGCGAAGCCTTTACCAGCTTCTCCAGCCCTTGCAGCTTCTATTGCAGCATTTAGTGACAGTAGATTTGTTTGTTCAGTGATATTAAGAATAGCATTTGATAATACATTGATCTTTTCAACTTCTTTTGCAGAAATAATTGCCTGTTCAATTTCCGCTTTTGTATTTGAGTATATATCTAGTGTATGATCCTTAGCATCATTGAACTGTTTACTTAGCTCATCAGCTTTAGTACTGATTTCATTTGATGTGGAAGCACCTTTTTCCATTTTTTCTGCAAAGTCTGATATAGCCACGTTCACATTACTAGAGGATTCTTCTAGTGATAGTATAGAAGCAGCTGTCTCTTCCATACCAGCTGATAATTCCTCAGTTGATGCAGATGTGTCTTCAGCTTGATTTACTAAGTAATTGATATTTTCCTTAGTTTCTTCAACTATCTGATTGTTTGTAATAATGGATTGCTCCATGCCTTCCATAAACACCTTTAGTTTATCATTGATATCCTTATAGGATCTATACATTTGACCAATCTCATCTTTTCTTTCAAGTTCATTCACTTCAAATTGATGAGTAAGGTCAAGGTCACCTATTTTTTCAGCAACAGCTACAGATTCAATGATAGGTTTAGTAATTGAATTGGAAATAAAAAGTGATATTAGTGCTGATAGTGCTAATACAATTGCCGTTGCAATCGCCGTAAAACTTGTTGCAGCATTTACAGTTCCTAATGCATATTCTTCAGATACCGCAACACCAATCTTCCAATTGGACTCAGGAATATCTTGTGTATAGAAAAATCTACTTTCTCCATCATAATCCGTAATCTTTCTATCTTCAAAACCTATGTCATATGAACTAGTAATGTTTAGTAATTCACCATTTAAAATATCTTTAACATTGGTGGCCCCTTCTTCAGTAGGAAGGTAGTCTGGGTTTTGATGTGATACTATGTTGCCTTCATTACTAATTAAAAATGCATATGAATTCTCCGCTATAGTAGCGGAAGAAGTTAAGTCTATGATGTAGTCTATAGGAACATCGGACCCCATAACTCCAACTCTGCCATCAGCAGTTTCAAAAGATTCTACTATGGAAAGTACCATGTTACCAGTATTACCGTCTAAATATGGCTCTGTTATGTGAATACCATCTGCTGCCATTGCTTCATTATAATAATCTGTTTGAGTTGCATCATATGGAGGTAGCCATCTTCCCCCTTCTATAAAGGTACCATCTTCAAAAGGCATAAAGTAGGTATTTCCAGGATTTCTATTATTTGCTGCTTGTAAAAAATCAGCCGCATATTCATATTCAAAATTATTTGTTTCAAGCATACCATATAGTAGTTCTGAGAATAAATTCTTTTTCGTACCTATCCATTTATCAATTTCACTTGCTATGGAATCCGTTCTCAACTGAACATTTTGATTCACCTCATCTTCAAGTCCTCGAATCGATATTATATAATTTATTCCTGATATTACAGAAATACTTATTATCGATACTAAAAGTGTAAATAAAATTAATTTGTTTTTCAATTTCACATTCTGTCATCCTTTCTAATAATCATACCTTTAATTATCGACCCTTTGTGTCAATTATTAAGTATGCTATTATAGAAAAATATAAACTTAACCCCTAAAAATATAAAGATCCCACTTATATTGTGAGATCTTTATTAAATATAGTAATATTATAGTTTAACCTGAGATGCAATTTCCTGTAGCTTGTTTGCTGCCCCAGTATTTTTATCCATGATATTGTTTATATTATTTATGGTTTCCACAATGTTCATATTCTTTTCTGCAATGTTTGTGGTTGTTATAGTAGCTTCGTCAACTGTAATTGAGATATCACTCATAGATGTAGACATTTGGCTTATGGTTGCTGCTAGCTCTTCAGTTGTAGCTGACAGATCAGATATTATATCGTTTAATGAGGATCCATCATCTTTGTATTGCCCAACAGCATCAACCATCATTTCATAATCCTTTATAACTCTGTCTTCTAAAAACTCAACTAATTGATTGGTATTAGATACCAATTGATCTACTACTTTTGTTACCCCTTGGGTTACTACTTGTATTTCACCTACAGTTGAATTTGAGTTTTCAGCTAACTTTCTGATTTCTTCAGCAACTACTGCAAATCCTTTGCCTGCTTCACCAGCCCTTGCTGCTTCTATTGCAGCATTTAAAGATAAAAGATTAGTCTGTTCTGTAATATCAAGAATAGCATTTGATAATACGTTAATCTTTTCAACTTCTTTTGCTGAAATTATTGCCTGATTAATCTCCTCTTTTGTAGATGAGTACATATCTAGCGTGTAATCTTTCGCTTCATTGAATTGTTTACTTAAGGAATCGGCTTTTGTACTTATTTCATTTGATGTTATAGCACCTTTTTCAACTTTTTCAGCAAAATCAGATATAGCTGTATTTACTCCAGTTGAAGATTCTTCTAGGGAAAGGACAGAAGCAGCAGTCTCTTCCATACCAGCAGACAATTCTTCTGTGGATGCAGATGTATCTTCAGCTTGGCTTAATAAGTATTGTAAATTTTCTTTAGTTTGGTTAAATATTATGCCATTGGTTGAGATTGATTCTTCCATACTTCCCATAAACACCTTAAGCTTAGTGATGATATCTTGATAGGATCTAAATATTTGACCAACCTCATCACTTCTATTTAACTCTTCTTCTTTAAATTTATGAGTTAGATCTAAGTTACCAATCTTTGAAGCCACTTCAGCTGATTCTACAATAGGTTTTGTTATTGAGTTTGCAATATAAAGGGATATCAACCCAGATATTATTAAAACAGCAAAAGTTGCTATCAAAGTAAAATTAATAGCATTCTCTATAGAACCTAGGGCATACTCCTCACTAATGGCAACTCCAACTTTCCAATTTGATTCAAGTATATCAGCTGTATAGAAATGTCTATTTTCTCCATCATAATCATCTATTTTTCTTTCATTTACTTCCAATGTGCTGGAATTTGTAATGTTATCAATTCTGCCATCTAATATTTCCCTAACATTTATAATTCTATCTGCACTTGGTTTAAAGTCATCATTTATATGAGTAATTATACTTCCATTATTATCTATTAAAAAAGCATAAGAATTTTCTCCAACGTCTGAATTGGAAACTAAATCTACGAGAAAATCGATCTGTATATCACTACATATAACAGCTTGTCTACCATCTAGGGTCTTAAATTGTTTAGAAATTGATATAACAACTTTTTCTGACATTGGATCAACATAAGGCTCAGAAATATAAAAATCATTGGTTGCCATAGCTCCCTGATACCATTCTCTTGTTGTAAGATCATATGATTCATCAGGAATCCATCCACTTCCGGAGATTAGAGTCTTATCAGCAAATCCAATATAGTATTCATTTTCTGGATTTCTTGCAATTCCTTGATTTAAAAGCCCAAAAGCAAAATCGTACTCAAAGTTATCAAGTATAATTAGGTTTTCCATAAGTTCATCAATTGTATTTTTTTGTACAGCAATCCACTTATCTATATCCTTGGCGATATTATTTGCTTCTAATTGGACATTTTTATCTACTTCTTTTTCAAAGCCTTTAATTGATATAAAGTAATTCACAGTGGAAATTACTGCTATACTAATTATACAAATTAATATTGTAAATAAAATCAATTTGTTTCTTAATTTCATAACCATCATCATCCTCTCTTATTCTTATTAGATTATATATCGACATTTCTTATAAACTATTAAGATATGATACATAATGTATCATGCATAATGCATAAAATATCATGCTATTAAAAAATGGTAACAAAAAAACCTCACTGATTACCGCGAGGTTTTAATTAATCTACCTATATTTTCACATGTTTTTTCAATATTTACTGCACCATTTTCTAAGGCTTCATCCAAATCACATACACCTTGGATTATACTAAAGAAGGCATCAAATCCATAGTCATATAGTATATCTATATCTTCACCAACTCTTCCAGCTATAGCAATTACAGGTATATCAAATTTCTTAGCTACCTTTGCAACACCATATGGAGTTTTACCGAACCTTGTTTGACTATCGATACTTCCTTCTCCTGTAATTACAAAATCTACGCCATCCATTTGATTTTCTATATCCGTATATCTAATAACTATATCTATCCCTGGAGAAAGTTCTCCATTCAAAAAGGCCATAAGTCCAGCACCTAGTCCACCAGCTGCTCCCGCTCCCGGTATTTGATCAATATCTTTGTTCAAATCATTCCTGATTATATCAGCATAATGTCCCAAATATTCATCTAACTGAAGTATCATCTCTGGTGTAGCACCTTTTTGTGGTCCAAATATATGGGATGCACCTAATTTGCCTGTCAGAGGATTGTTTACATCACAGGCGACTTCAATCTTAATCTCGTTTATCCTTGGATCAAGCTCTGATAAATCTATTCTAACTAAATCTTTTAAGGTCCCACCACCAAATCCGATTTGTTCACCATTTTTATCAAGTAATTTACCACCTAAAGCCTGAATCATTCCCGCACCACCATCATTGGTTGCACTTCCACCTATACCAATAATTATAGTGCTTACATTTTTATCTAGGGCTGCTTTTATTAATTCACCTGTGCCAAAGGTAGTTGTTAATAAAGGATTTCTTTCTTTTTTATCAATTAATTCAAGACCGCTTGCACTTGCCATTTCAATTACAGCTATGTCTCCATTACCTAATATCCCAAGTTTGGCTTTTACTTTTTTACCTAAAGGATCCAACACTTCTGGGTAATACATCTTTCCCTTAGTAGCATCCACTAATGATTGTGTTGTACCTTCTCCTCCGTCAGCCATAGGAATTTTAATATATTTTGCATCAGGAAATGCTTTTTTAAGTCCTTTTTCCATAGCATCAGCTGCATCTTTTGCACTTAAACTCTCTTTAAAAGAATCTGGTGCCAATAAAAATTTCATACAAGGATTACCCCCTAATTAAAATTTAAGCATGGGGGCCGGTTCTTTTTCCTTACATGCAAAAAGAACCGTCTCTATTGCTAATTAATTTATTTAAATAACAATTACTGAAACTCCATCTGGAATAATAGCTATCTTTGAGTCTTTTTTACCAAGGATCTCATCTGCTTTTTCGATGGCTTCTTCTATTGAATGTGCAGGTATCATATGAAGATCTCTTACCATATCATCTGGAGCGTCTGATACATAGATTATTCTAGCACGTTGTAAAACTCTAGCGAATATTTGAGACTGCCATTGATCAGGTATAGTTTCATCACTTGGAGTATCTAGGAATTCTTTCATCATTTTATCTAAATCTTTTTCATCTCTAAATGATTTATAGAAGGATTCTCCACCATGACCGTCGTTGGACTTTGCAACCATTATTATAACTCCATTGTCTTTAACAGTGGCTTCTGCTGCAGTCATACCTTTTACTGCCTGATATATATTTTGATCCAATGGATATCCACCATTTGTTGATATAACTATATCTGATGGTACTGCGTCAACTTTACACTGGCTACTTAGGAACTCTCTACCATCAATATGGGCTAAATCACAGTCACCAGCTACAGCATAAATTACATCTTTTTCAGAGTTAATAACTACATTACATATAAAATCTAGTCTTCCGGCTCTTGCTGCATAAAGCATATCCCTATGAATTGGGTTACCTTCTACAACTCCTGTTCTTGAGTTTGGATGATCGATAAACTGAGCATTGTGATTACTCATCACAGCAACTCTACTGGTAACACCAGGGAATATACTCTTTCTTCCACCGGAGAACCCTGCAAAGAAGTGGGGTTCTATAAATCCTTCTGCACATACTAAGTCCGCTTCAACTACTAGTCTATTTATAATTAAAGGCCCACCTGAAGGAAGGTATCCAATTTGAACCAGATTTGGTTCATCATCACAATTATGAACAACGATTTTCTCATTTTTCATTATTTCAGGTCCAAATTTATCTTCTAATTCATCCCTTGTAGTCTCTCTATGACATCCAGTTGATATAAGAATTGTAATATCTGCATTTGGGTTTCCTTTTCTTATTTCAGCTAACATCTGCGGCATTATGATTTTACTTGGAACAGGTCTTGTATGGTCACTGGCAATTACTATTACCTTATCCTTACCTTCTGCCATCAGAGATAATTTAGGAGATCCTATTGGGTTTTCCAAAGCCTCCCTGACTAGTTCTTCTTGACTTAACTTTGGTTTATAATAGTGCATCTGTGATAACATTACCGCACTTACTCTTTCCTCTGGTATATCTACTTCCATATTTTCTCTACCATATGGTAAATGAAATTTAGTCATATTTATCCCTCCATTTTATTTATCAAAGTAATTAGCTGCTTTAATTGCTTGAATCATACTTTCTTCACTAGCTGTACCTTTACCAGCTTTTCCAAAAGCTGTTCCATGGTCCACAGAAGTCCTAATAATTGGTAATCCTAAGGTGATGTTTACACCTGAGTCAAATGCCATCATCTTCATAGGAATATGACCTTGGTCATGATACATGGCTACAACTATATCATATTGTCCCCGATATCCTTTTAAAAATACTGTGTCAGGAGCCTCTGGACCATGAACATCTAATCCCATTTCCCTTGCCGCTTCAATGGCTGGACTTATTTCCTTAATCTCCTCATCTCCAAATATTCCTGATTCTCCTGCATGGGGATTAAGTCCAGCTACTGCTATTTTAGGATTCTTTATGCCCATTCTCTTTAGATTAGTATCAGCTAGTATAATAGTGTCCAAAACCCTATCTTTTTTGACTCTATCACATGCTTGTCTTAAAGATACATGGGTGGAAACATGAACAGCCTTTAGCTTATCACTCCAAAGCATCATCGTATATTTCTCCGTATTCGTAAGAGTAGCAAATATCTCAGTATGTCCATCATAATTGTGTCCCCCAAGGTGTAATGATTCTTTATTCAATGGAGCAGTAACAACAGCTTTAATTTTTTTATCCAATGCCCATTTAATTGCCGACTCTACATATCTATAGGCAGCATCCCCACATAGAGCTGATACTTTACCAAATTCAAAATCATTAAGGGATATAGGCAATACATCTACTATATTGATATAATCTTCATGAAACTCATCTATATCATTGATGACCCTTATTTCTCTATCCATATTTAGTAGTTCTTTAAAATACTGAACAATTTCACTACTTCCAAATATAATAGATTTCTTTCTAAATTCTTCATTTTTTAAAGCCTTTAAAGCAACTTCACAGCCTATCCCAGCAGGATCTCCCATTGTAATACCAATATAATCCATAACTATACCTCCTTGATTTTGCTTATGGAAAAGTATAAAGCATCTTCATTTCCAAAAGCACCAGCCTTTGATACCATCTTATACCCATTAAAATTTCCACCTACTAGTTTCATTAAAGGTATACCAGTCATTATTTCCTCAATGATCTGAGAGCCTTCAGATTTTGAAGCCTTGAGGAAACCCATGGCAGTATCTCCTCCCGTTACAAAAATACCTGATATATCTGATTGATTTATTGTTTCAACACATATTTCTCCTAATATATCTTGTACTAATCCGCTGATTTCAGCATTCGTCATAGATAATTCCTTGCTCAGCTTAATGGTTTCTTCATAATCACCTTCATCATAAGAAGAAGTAACGATTAAATCATTTCCTCTATTTAAGATTTCCGCAGCTTGATTAACATATTCTCCCATGGATTTATTTTTTATTATATCTGCTATATCTATTTTTAAGACTTTAACGCCCTTATCTTCCGCATACTTTATTTGATTTCTTGAAACTTCACTTAAACTTCCGACAATTGCCAAAGCAGGCTTAAATGGTTTAAATACTTTTAGAATTGTATTTGCCAATCCTGCGGAACCCACCCATAGTATTTTTTTATCAGTATTCATGGCGAAAATAACTATTTTCTCTAAATCCAGATTATCCTCAGCATCAAATGTGTGAACTCTTCCACCTTCAAAAACTATATTATTATCCCTAATCTCATCTATATTATGATGAATAACCCTTTCGTTAAGACCTAATTCCAATAATTTTTGAATATTATCTTCCTCTACCGGTTTTAAAGGATCTCTTGAAAACTCAGTTTCTGTAATCCTTTTCCCATTTACAAAGTGAATTCCATCTTTTGTTACTCTTCCTATATCCGGAAATGCCGGTGCAAATATAATTAAATCTGAGTTGAACTCTTCATCTAATGCTTTTAATTCAGAAGTAATATTCCCTCTTATGGTTGAATCTATCTTTTTATAAACTAAATCAAAGTGGTTATTGAATATTCCATCTAGTTGGTTCTTAAGCCTTTCATAGGCTTGTTCTTCACTTAAAGCTCTAGACTCAGTATCTAAAACATAAGAAATATCTTTGTTATTGATATTTTTACCATCCAAAACCACATGGGTCTCTATTTCTCTTTTAGTTAATTGTACGCCCGTATCATTTGCTCCTGTAAAATCATCAGCGATGATTAAATATCTATTCATAAATCCACCTCCATAGTAACACTAAGTAGTTCTGCCAATTATAGTAACTTACCCTATATCAACAGAACTACTTTTTATAATTATTTAATTATGCCAGTCTTTTCTTGTCCCTTTTATCTAAAAATGAAACTATTAAAGGACAAAGTATTGCAGTAACTATAACCGCCGCTGCTATCTGTGCTGTTGAAGTTGCAACATATTGCTGTAAACTTGGGTCAGCAAGTGCCAGTGCAGCAGGAGTTCCTACAGCATTACCAGCAGTGGTTCCTATAGCTGCACCAACAGCTCTTGGTTTTCCTCCAAATAGTGACATTGCAAAATATCCACCTATTCCTGTCAGTACACTTACTAATACTCCTAATACTAATCCTGGCGCACCAGCTTGAATAATTGTCCTAAAATCTAAAGCAGCTCCCAAAGGGAAAGCGAAGAAAGGAATTAATAGTACCGTACCTTTGTTCAAAAACTCTCTTAAATCTTCATCTAAATTTCCTAAAATAAATCCAATAATTATAGGTACTAATACAGCTACCAATGCCATAAATGGTATATTAGCTAATCCAGTAATACCAAATGCAAGCATAGTAAAGAAAGGTCCATCATTTAGAGATAATATAGATATCGCACCTACATCTGTAGAGTCTCCGTATTGCCCTGCAAGAGCAGCATATAATCCACCATTTGAGTTAGTTAGCGATCCAACTAAAGCCATTGGAGTCAATCCTAAAATACCTGCATTACCCCAAGTCCTACCTACAAACCAACCTATTGCAGCCCCGATTATAAACTTTGTTGCCGTTAATGCTATACCCTTGTATACAGGTACACCTGCTTGCTTAACATTAATTTGTGCCCCATTACATAAAACGAATAATGCAATTAATGCTGTAGCACTGTTTTTGAACAATGCAGTTGTAAATCCACCTATTTCCAGTGCTTGGGGAGCCAAAGTATTTAACAACGCCCCTAATAGTAGAGGAATTACCATTAAACCTCCCGGTACTTTTTGTATGCCTTTTAAAATTTTCACCGATTAATCCTCCTATATTTTATTTACTTTTAAAAAATTCTTAGAATGTAGAAGATAATTTATAGATACCAAACTCTTTATGATTCAACGATTCCGCTTTCGTATATTTTCCATTAATAACTTCTAGCATCTCATCATAAAGTCTTTCTCCAACTTCAGCAACTGTTTCAGTTCCATCCATAATAGCACCTGCATTGATATCTATATTATCTTTCATTCTTAGATAATTATCTCCATTACCGATTACTTTTATAACTGGAGCTATTGGTGAACCTGTAGGAGTTCCTCTTCCAGTACTAAATATTACTACAGTAGCACCACCAGCTAACATGCCCGTGATTGATTCAATATCTTGTCCAGGAGTATCCATGATATAAAGTCCTTTACCATCAACGATTTCACCATATTCCTTTACTCCTTGAATAGGTCTGGATCCACCTTTATAGATACATCCTAAAGATTTTTCTTCAATTGTAGTAAGACCACCTTGAATATTTCCTGGAGTTGGTTGTCCATCTCTTAGGTCTACACCTATGGACTTAGCTTTATCTTCAATCCTCTTAACTATTCGTATAATATCATCAGCAACTTCAGGAGTAACTGCTCTTTCAGCTAATAAATGCTCTGCCCCAATAAATTCAGTTGTTTCAGATAATATTACACTACCGCCTGCATCCACTAATTTATCTGATACATAGCCAAGAGATGGATTAGCTGCTAATCCAGATGTAGTATCAGAGCCACCACATTCAAGAGCAAGAGTAATTTCAGAAATGTCAATTTCTACCTTTTGCATTCTGCCCAAATCACTTGCCATCTCTCTTGCAATTCTTACCCCTTTTGATTCTGTATTAATCGTACCTTCATTTTCTTGTATAACTAAAAACTCAACTCTTTTGCCACTTTCAGCTATTTCTTTTGCAACATCAGAAGTTGAAATACCTTCACAACCTAAACCTATCACTAGTACTGCTCCAACGTTTGGATTTTTACCAAAACCAACAAGGGTCCTATGAGTTACATCAAAATCAGGACCAAGTTCACAACAACCCTGTTGGTTTGGAATTGCTACCGCTCCATTAACTGCATCTGCTATCTTTGATGCAACATGACTTGCACAAACAGATGCTGGAATAACTAATAAATGATTTCTTACACCTACTTGACCATCAGGTCTTCTATATCCATATAATTTCTTCATTATTTTTCCTCCTTTATGTCTCCACGACCTCTATCACTAACAACATTGTGTACATGTACATATGCACCTGCAACTATATCTTCAGTAGCATGACCTATTGGCTCACCGTATTTTAGAATTCCATCGCCATTTTTTATTTCTTCAATAGCAAATTTATGACCAAAAGGAATATCTTGTTGAAGTTCAACTCTAACTTCTCCTTTGCCATGAATTTCCATAAGTACGTTTTCACCTTTCTTAAGATCTTTTACTGTAGTTGCTACGTTATCAGTTTCATGTGCTACAACCGCTAATTTTAACATTTCAACACCTCCATAAATTTTTACATATATTATTAATGCAAATTGCATGCCAAGTTTTAACCCTCGATTTATGAATAGGTTTTCAAAGAAAATAAAAAAATGTTCCAAATTGCAACTTAGGTTTCGTTGCATTTTGAAACATCGTCTTATTTTGCATCGTCTCTTTCTTTTAATCTTCTCCACAATGTACTTCTATTTATACCCAGTACATTTGCGGACTGGTTTATTGCTCCATCGTATCTATCTAATATATGATCTATATATATACTATTTAATTCATCTAAACTTAACTCTTCTTCTACTGAAAAAAAACCATCATTTAGATTAACTTCATTTACTGTATTTTCTTTATCTATATTCTCAATATTATTACCCAAATGTGTAATATCTAATATTTCATCTGTTGCTAATACAACACACCTTTCTATAATACCTTCTAATTCTCTAACATTACCTTTGAATTTATATTGTCTTAAATATTCTAATAAAGATTCATCGATTTTCTTAATTCCTTTATTGTACTTGTCAGAATACTTTTTTGCAAAAGTTTTAGCTAATATAGTTATATCTTCTACTCTCTCATTTAATGGTGGAATTCTTAAGGATAGGATATTGATCCTATAATATAAATCTTCACGGAACTTTCCTTCATCTATTAAGACCTTCAAATCTTTATTGGTCGCACAAAGAATCCTAACATCTACTGGTATTACCTTATCATCACCGATACGCATTACTTCTTTTTCTTGTAATACACGCAAAAGCCTACCTTGGAGTTCTAATGGAAGCTCGCTTATTTCATCTAAGAAAATTGTACCGGCGTGGGCAAGCTCAAAAAGTCCTGCTTTTCCTTTTCTATTTGCTCCTGTAAAGGCTCCTTCTACATATCCAAATAGCTCACTTTCTATTAGATTTGGTGGTAGGGCTGCACAGTTAATAGCTACAAAAGGCCCTTTGCTTCTACTACTATAATTGTGTACTCCTTGAGCAAAAAGCTCTTTTCCAACTCCCGTTTTACCAATTATTAATATGGGAGAGTCATAAGGGCTATACCTTTTGGCTTTGGTAATAGACTCTTCCATAATCTGGCTGGAATATATGATATCATCAAATCTATACTTAGCTAAAAATCCTTTTCGGGAAAGTTTAACTCTGACGTTTCTCTCTAGTTGCTGCAGCTCAGTTACATCGTTAAATGTTGCAACTACTCCTTTGATCTCTCCTTCTACTATAATGGGTATTCTATTTGTTGTTATCTTTGATGAACCTACATCTTGCAGTTCACCAAGTTGTGGTTGCCCTGTTTCTAATACTTCATGCAATTTTGTTTGTGGTACAACCTCTTGTACCAACTCTCCTAAACTATTATCTGCTATATTAAAAAGTTTCTTTGCGGTATTATTAATAAGTACGATTTTTTCATTTTGATCTATAGATATAATTCCATCATGGACAAAATCTGTAATAGTCCTAAATTGCTCTGCCCTTTCCTGTTCCATTTTTGAAAGCATCAAAACTCTATTTGCATCATTGATTGCACTGACGATTGAATCTTCTCCCGATTCTATGGTGTATGATTTACAATTCAATTTACTACTAATTTTCTTTGTTATGGAGTCTCCGATAAAAACTTTAATTCCTTTATCTATATAGGGCTGAATAATTCTTTCAACATTTTCCTCCCAATTTACTTCTATTTTGACTATGTCCAAGTCTAACAAATTCCCCGCAATATCGCTTCCATCAATTACATTTCCATATCCAATTACGCCAATCTTTTCCTTGTATCCTTTGACATTTTTAAATCCTCTTAAAAGATCAAAAGATGTGATGCTTAATTCAACAACTGGAATTTTAAGATTTTCTTTAATTAAGTTATAAGTACCACCTCTAGATACAATTATCTTTGCACCTTTATTTATTGCATGTTCTGCCATTTTAACCCCATGTTTTAAATTTCCCTCTACAACATCAACATTATCAAAGGAGTTTTTTTCTACAATCTTCTTAGATAATAAATATAGATCATCAAATGGCGCAACTATAACTATATCTTTCATGTAATTCATCCTTTCATTTTCTACCAAAATATGCTCACTACACCAAAGCTCAATATCATAATTGCTGTGGAAGCAACTAAATTACCTAATACTATTGCCATAAGGGCATATTTTATTCTCATATTTAATAATGAAGCTATTAAACTACCACTCCATATTCCAGTTCCAGGTAATGGAATGGCTACAAAAATAAACAATCCAATATAACCGTATTTTCGTATATTACCGCTCTTTTCCATTGACTTATTAGTTAGTCTCGTTACTAGATCTTGAAAGGTTTTAGTTTTTTTCAAATATGCGAATATTGGCCTGATGGTTGATAATATAAATGGTATAGGAACATTGCTTCCTAGAAATGCAAGAGCTGTGGCATGTAAAGGGGACATCCCTAGAGCTATTCCAACAGGTATAGCTCCGCGGACCTCTATAACTGGTAACATAGCTGTAAATATAACTGTAAATTCTTTTGAAATAAAATTAAAAAATTCTGTAAAAAGTTCTGTCATGATTTGTCCCCCTGTCATATCCCCGTCCTTAACTAATCCATTTTATTGAGCCTCACCTTTTCTGGTAGAGTTTAGAACTAAAGGATTTTGTGTAAATATAAGCTCATTCACATTACCTTCTTCATCTACTATGAATTCAATCTGAACATCTACCAATTTTGCATAGAAATAAGTCTCAGTTTCTGGGAATAGTTCAAATGCTGATTGTCCAGCAACTTGTGCATATAGTTTATCCTCTAGTTTTAATATTTCTAAATCCATTTCAGGCAATAAATAATATTCGCCTACATATTTATCATATATAGACCTATCTGAAATTTCTATTGTTTCTCTTATTTTTGGGACTTCATACTCCCCACCTAAAGCTATGGATATTAGATTGTTTTTAATATTTGTAAAGTCTACATAGCCTTTATTTGATAATATTACAATAGTTAGGTTAGAATCGACTAATTTTGTAATATCAGCTGTAAATCCTAATGTATTGCCACCATGATAAATCATTTTGTCAAACCCTAAATCAGCTAACATCCAACCATACCCATAAAAGTATCCTTCTGCAATAGGTATATGATCTGAGAAAATCTCATTTAATGTTTCCTTTTTAACTAATTTCTCTGTATTTAGAGCTTGAGACCATCTATATAGATCTTCCACAGTAGAATACATACTACCAGCTCCATATGCATTGGCTAATAGTATTTCATCATCTACAGGAGCAACTTCTATATGACCAGAATATGCTGTGGCATCGTATATTTCATTTTCTCCGCTATAAGAGAATCCGGTATCATCCATATTTAATGGTTCTAATATATTTTTATTTATATATTCCTCATAAGACATATCAGATATTTCTTCCACTATAAGTCCTAGAATCAAATAATTGGTATTCGAATAGCTAAACCCCTCTCCAGGATGATACATTAAATCCTTATCCTTTATTAATTCTAATACATCTGTAGGAGTTTCAAATCCTTCAAAGTTCATAAAGAACTCAGGTAATTCAGTGAAGTTCATCAATCCTGATGAATGATCTAATAAATTGTGTATTGTAATCAAATCTCCATTTTTTATTTCAGGGAAAAATTTTGATACCTTATCTTCTACATTTATCAATCCCTGTTCCCTTAATTGCATTATAGACATAGCAACAAACTGTTTAGTTACAGACCCTATAGCAAATTTAGTCTGTGATTTGTTTGTAGTTAGTTGACCAATATCAGCATATCCATAACCATCACTTAGTAGAAGATTGTCATCTTTTGCTACTAAAACACTTCCGTAAAAGCCGGTATTTTTCTCTAGGGCATCCATATAAGATTCTAATTTGCCTTTGATTTCTTCATCATTTGCTGCCTTAAAAAAGTTTTCACTATTTATAACAGGTTCATTTATATTTAAAGATTGATATTTGTTATCCCAACCAATTACAAAATCCAGTCCATTACTTAACAATTCTAAAGGTACAAATGTTTTACCATTCTGGATAACTGATTCTTTTAAAGTATTTAATTCTTCTCCATTTGAAATAATGCTTGTTTCTCCTATTTTAAATTCAACAACATCGGAATCCTTTGAAGCAGTTACACTTCTTTCTTCATTATTCCATCCTACTTCATAGTCCAAAGCTTCTAAGACTTCACGGATTGCAACCATTATCATTCCTTCGTCATCAATGTAGACCATGTCTTCTAGTAAAATATTTTCCCCATTTAAATTTACATCTATTGAATCAGGTGCTGCAAATACTGAAAAGGACATACTTAGTATCAGCGTCAATACTAATACTATTGATAATATTCTCTTTGTCATATTAATTCCCCCCATTAGGTTGTTTTGTGATGAATGGTTCAACGTCTCTAACAAAGCCTTATATTTAATATTAACAGAAGAAATAAATCATTACAATATTTAAAATCTATGTTATTTTTATATTGGTACAATTTAAGAAGTTTTTAAATATACTATTCTTGAAATAGATTGAAATCTCTGATAAAATCAAATATAATTCAACTTTAATGAGATGATGTATTGATATCTTTAATCTGTTTTATAATTAAAGAGCTTAGAGCAAAGGAGATGATTTGGTGAAAATAATTAAAGGTGATAAAGTTATATACAAGTTTGTCAATGAAATGAAACATATTGATAGAGTAAGTCCTAAAGAAAAATTTCTAGTTGAAACCAATGACTGTTTCTTCCAACAAGTACAAGATGAAAATATGGTACTAAGTGAACTAGACTATGATTGTCTAAATCCAGCAACTGGACCAATTTTTGTTGAAGGATGCCAGGCAGGTGATATTTTAAAAGTTAAAATACACGATATCGAAGTTGAAGACAAAGGTGTAACTATGACCTTTCCCGGTGAAGGTGTACTTGGTGACCAAGCTACAAAATCAAAAGTGAGAGTTTTACCAATTGAAGATGGTCAAGCCATATTTAATGGTATCAAAATACCTATAGTTCCTATGATCGGTGTAATAGGGGTGGCACCTAATAAAGAAGATGGTGAATGGCCGACTGCAACCCCATGGAAACACGGAGGAAATATGGATACTACTGATATTAAAGCCGGATCAACTTTATACTTTCCTGTTCACCAAGATGGAGCTTTGTTGGCATTAGGTGATTGTCACGCTGCTATGGGAGATGGAGAAATATGTTTTACAGGACTTGAAATACCTGCAAAAGTAACTTTAGAAGTAGATATCATTAAAAACAAGACTATCAAATGGCCATTAGTAGAGACTAAAGATGCTACTATGGTAATTGCTTCTGGGGATGATGTGGATCAAGCAATATATGAAGCCTCTTCTCAAGGGGTAAAACATTTAAAGGATGGTTTAAATTTTGAGTGGGAAGATGCATATATGTTAGCAAGTCTAGTAATGGATCTAAAAATATCCCAAGTAGTAGACCCTAAAATGACAGTAAGGGCCGCTATACCTAAGGATATATTGTCCACTGAAGATTTAATAATGGGAATAAAGTAAATAGGATTAAATAAGGATAGACCAAGTGGTCTATCCTTATTTAATCCTATATTTTTGAAAAGTTTATTTGGCTAGTTCAAAAATATTCATTACATCTTGTTCATTTATTTTCTTAAAACTACCTATAGTTCCTCCATTGGTACATTTTTTTGCCATTAACTCAAATTGATCTACTGATATACCAATTTCACTTAATCTTATTGGCATATTAGTATCTTCAAGGAAACTTTCAAATTCTTTAATTCCCTCCAAAGCAATTTCTTCCAATGTTTTACCTTCTCCATCCACTCTAAACACTTCTATAGCAAATCTAACAAATCTATCTAGATTCTCTTTATAGACATACTTCATCCAAGCTGGAAAAATTATAGATAATGTAACACCATGGGTAGTTCCATAAAGAGCCGATAGTTCATGACCTATCCTATGACTAGCCCAATCTTCTTCTCTACCGATTCCTAAGATTCCGTTATGGGCAATCGTGCCACTTAACATAATTTCAGCCCTAGCATCAAGATTCATTGTATTTTCTTTTAATCTATAGGCATTATTAATTGTAGATCTTAAAGTAGCCTCACATAGGTTATCTGTTAAATCCACATGATCCGTTTGAGTAAAATATCTTTCTAAAACATGGGATATAATATCCATTATACCTGCAAAAGTTTGATTATCAGGCAAAGTAAGAGTAAGCTCTGGATTTAAAATTGCAAACTCAGGCCTAATAAGATCACTATCTAAACTTCTCTTTAACATCCCATCTTCATTAGTGATTACAGTACTAGGGCTTGATTCACTACCTGTAGCCGGAATCGTAAGGATAACTCCCACTGGCAGTGCATCACTAACATCAATTCCATCAGTAAAAAACTTCCATATATCTTCATTAGACAGAGCACCTATTGCTATAGCCTTTGCAGAATCTATTACACTTCCTCCACCTACAGCTAAGACAAATGTAATATCATTTTCCTTACAAATCTCAATACCTTTTCGTACTAAGTTTAATTTTGGATTTGGCTCTACTCCTGATAGCTCAAATACTTCTATATTCATTTCCTTTAAAATATCCACCACCTTATCATAAAGGCCACTTCTCTTTATACTTCCACCACCATAATGAAGCAAGATCCTATTGTGATTGTCTCCCAATAGTTTACCCAGCCTCTCCTCAGTGGATTTGCCAAAGGATAATTTTGTTGGATTGTGATAATAAAATCCCTTCATAATTTATACACCTCATTTATTTCTATTTTTATTTATATCTATAAGTGTTAAACTTCTTCATCACTTCATCCATTTGTGACTCAGTTAGAAGATTTGGATTTCCTAAAGTCTTAGTCAAATAATATATTTCTGAAACAAACTCTAAATGTTCCGCTGTGGAAAAAGCCCTTTCTACATCAGTTCCTAAGGCAATAAGACCATGATTTCCAAGTAAAACTGCATTCCGATCTTCTATGGCCTCCAAAGCATTCTCCGCTAATTCTTGCGATCCATATGTGGCATATTTTGCACATTTTACATCATAACCTGCAAACCCAATCAAATAGTGCACTGGCTCTAAATTCCATCCCATACATGATATTGCAGTTGCATATTTTGAATGGGTGTGTACTATTGCGTTGGCATCTTCTCTATTTTTGTAGAAGATTAGATGCATGCTCCATTCACTAGAAGGTTTTAAATCACCTTCAACCTTATTACCTTCAAGATCTAAAATAATAATATCCTCTATTTTTGTTTCAAAATAATCTTGTCCACTAGGGGTAATAGCAACTAATCCTAAATCTCTATTATATATACTTATATTCCCGCCCGAACCAGTTGTTAAACCATTTGTGATTAATTTTTTACCATGTTCAACGATTAGTTCTCGTTCTTTTAACATTAGCATTTGGATCACCTTTCTTTATCGAAATTGCTTTTATAATACTAATAGAATTCTTCTACTTTAGTTTCAAAATATCTATTAAGATCATAGGGCGTATAAATCCCCTTGTCTGTAACCACTCCACTTACTAAATGTGGTGGAACTATATCGAATGATGGATAATATCCTTTCACCCCTTCTAAGGTGTTCTTTATCCCTCTAGCTTCCAATACTAAAGAAGCATCTCTTTCTTCTATAGTTACCGACGATATAGAAGGATGATCTTTATCAGGTATACCAGTTACAAAATATGGAACTTCGTGATATTTCGATGCAATAGCTATTTGATATGTCCCTATTTTATTAACCACATGACCATCTAAACATATGGCATCTGCAGCAGATGTAAATAAATCTATCTTTTTAGTAACCATTGTAAACGCTGGCATATTATCTGTAATTACAGTTGTGTCAAAGCCTTGATCATAGGCTACACTTGCAGTAAGTCTAGCCCCTTGGAAATAAGGCCTTGTTTCTGGTACAAATAATTTGATATCCTTATCCCTAGCTTTAGCTTCCCTTAACATTGTGCCTACTATGGTCTCACCAAAGCATTGAGTCATTATACTTCCCTTGTTTGGAAACATATCAACTAAGTATTTTGCCACTTCACTCATAGTCGAATATCTACGATTCAAACTATCAATAGTCCTTAAAAAAATCGCTTCATCAACTTGCTTACCTTCGTCAAAGGCTGTTTTTGCAGCCTTTAGACACCCCTCTGTAACTTGTTTCATTCTACTTGCTGTTGTGGGTCTAGCATTAGATAGAGTATATGCTGCATTTTCTAGATATTCTATCGCTTCATTTTTCCCCATATGTCTACACTCATATGCTGCCAATGCCATTCCCATACCTGCCGCCGTGTAAGGACCGGCACTTTGTGTTACCATATCAGCTATAGCCTTTGCCACTTCCTGATGGGTATTACATGTTACAAATTCGATCTTTGTAGGATATATTCTTCTATCTAGTATCTTAACTTTTCCATCCTCATACCAAGCCACATTCTCATATTGAAGCATAAATGCTAGATCATTATCTTCTCTTATCATTACATCAACTCATTTCTACTGTATTTATCTTTATTTATGATTTCATTAAAATTAATTTTATATCAAATATTAATTAAGGACTCTGCAGTTATGCTATCAGTCACTAGCACGTCTAAGAAATTACCATTTAAAGCACCTAAAATTGCTTCAAACTTATCCTTTCCTCCTGCTATACCTATAACTAATGCATCGCTATTCTTTTTTAAAATATTGTATCCTATAGTTCTATCATCATAATCATTGTTTATAATATTTCCATCTAAATCAAACCATCTAAATCCAATATCCCCTACTCCGCCGCGACTGATAATATGTTTTTTATATTCTTTATCAAAATTATTTTCATAATATATTGTATTATCCTTAATTTCACCGATTCCAGCCATGATTACATTGCACTTTTCCATTTTTTCAAATGTTGTCTTCAAACTATAATCAGACATCATAGCTTCTTTTGTTATTGTATTTTCAACAACTGCTGGTGCATATAGTATATGTGAATATCCCCCTAGTTTTTTTGCTATTGTACTGGTGATCTCATCTGGTTTTAGGCTCGTATACATTATATTTGCTCCACCAATTAATTGAACAGCTGAAACCTTTAAATCGTCATTTCTTTTTAAGCTTTTAGCTACTTCCGATAGGGTTTTACCCCATGTTACTCCGACTAAGTCTCCTTTTGATACAATTCCTTCTAAATATTCAGCCCCAGCCTCTCCTAAATTTGATATGATATCTTTATCATCAATAGTAGATATAACTACACATTGTGTAAGATTATATCGTTCCTCTAATTTATTCTCCAACTCAAAATTATATTTATCCATATCTACAATATTTATTTGTACAATATTTTCATCTAGAGCCTTTTTAAGAAGCCTATTAACCCTTTGTCTTGACATAGACATTTTGTTTGCAATTTCAGATTGAGTCATTCCCAATTTATAGTAATAATAGGCTACTCTAACCATTTCTTTATTTTTGTAACTAGACATCAGTGTTCCCCCCTCCTTGCTTAAAAATTAATTGCCCCTTTAATTGAATCTATATAATCCCTTCCCTTTGTAAAATTCTCTCTATTTATAATAAAGTTCTTTCCTAAGAGAATTAAGATTCTCTCTGCCCTTATTCTTTTTTCTAGATTCTCTATACTAGTAATATCTACAACTTTAGAGTCGCCTACTGTTCTTCTAATAATCTCAAGGCCACAAACACCACATGTATCAGATAAAATAGTTGATAAATACCATTCCATATAACCTTCTTGTTTAGCCATTATATCCGTTACAATTTCTTTATATAGAGCCTTAAACTTAGATTTAAAAAGTTCAATTATTTCAACTATTGTCTTTTCAATATATAATAAAAACTCTTCCTTAGATTCTCTATCTTCCATAGTTACATAAGCATTCACCCATGCAAAGAAAAGATTTCCCACTACATTGCCAATGTCATATCCCATAGGACCATAAAAAGCAAATTCAGGATCTAAAATCTTAGTAGAATTTTCATTAACAAATATTGACCCAGAATGTAAATCACCATGGATTAGCGCTTGTGCATTATTCATAAAATTATTCTTTAATTTTCCCGCTTCTAAAATAAGCTTTTTATCATTATATATATTCTTCTTTACAAAATCTTTATTTTCATCAGGAATGATATTCCTACCAAGATAATCAGTATAGGGTTCTGAAAACACTAATTTTTCCGATATATCACATAGATCTATATTTATAAATTCCTTTACTCGATTTTTCTTTTTTCCTGAATCCATTACTAAATCAGTTGTAGGTAATAAGGTGTTTACCATAAAAGTTGTGATATCTTCAGCTAATTTTGGATAAATCTTTCTTTTTAAAAATTCATGTCGTAAATTTCCATGATCAGATATATCCTCCATAGATAGAGCACACATTATTGGATCATATTTATATACTATAGGGGTTAAGCCTGGTGATAATTTATTATGAAGCATTAAAACCTCTGCTTCTATCCTACTTCTATCTACATCTAGTAATCTTCCAGGTGTATTTCTAAGTGATTTGTCAGCATGTTTAATAATCACTGATTTTTCACTAGTTTCATCCCAAACCTTAAAGACATAGTTTATATTTCCATCACCTATTTCTTCTGCCTTCAAACAAGCATCCTTATGAAAGATATCTAACTTTTCTTGAGCATATTTAATTGCGTCATCTTCATCCATTTTAAAATGAGTACTAAAATCCTTCATTATATCCTCCTTAACCCTTTCATATTATAATAATAATATTTATTTGTTACATTTGCTCATCAATTGAGCCTTTGTGATTATCTTCTTCATTATAGCATAGCAGGAAAATGTTTGCAATCATATTTTAAATTATTAAATTTCCAAGTAAATTATTTTTAATAAAGAAAAAAGTTGAAAAATCTATTGATTTTTCAACTTTTATTTTTTAATATTTTTATCTATCATGAATCATATACTACAATTAATCATAACGTTTTATTTGACTAATAATTTTGAGGTGGATAACGAGGTTTTCATGGATAGTTCAGCAAAGTAATATTTAGTTTCAGATAATACTACTCCTCTTAGAGCAATTAGGGCTATTAAGTTTGGAATAGCCATCAATCCATTAACAATATCAGCTAATATCCAAATTGTATTTAATTTAAGTAATGGACTCATCCCAACTAATGCTATGAAAATGATTCTATATACCTTTATGGCCTTAACGCCAAATAAATACTCAGTACATCTTTCACCATAATAATTCCAGCCTAATATCGTTGTAAAAGCAAATAATATAAGTCCAATAGTTACAATCCATGTGCCTCCTACAGGTAGTCCTTGCCCAAAGGCAGCATTAGTCATATCTGCTCCTTCTAAATTACCATTCCATTGACCTGATAATATAAGTATCAAACCAGTCATGGTACATACAATTACAGTATCAATAAATGTACCTGTCATAGAGATAAGTCCTTGTTCTACGCATGAATTCGTCTTTGCTGCTGCAGTTGCAATAGGTGCACTTCCTAACCCGGATTCATTGGAAAATACCCCTCTAGCTACACCATTTCTTATTGCAAACATAACACTAGCTCCTAAAAATCCTCCTGACGCTGCAGTAGGTGTAAATGCACTTTTTATAACCAGTTTAAATACGTCTGGTAGTAAATTTATATTTAATCCAATGATGATCAATGAGCCTAAAACATATAGAATAACCATAAAAGGTACTAGTATTTCGGCAATCTTTGAAACACTTTTTATTCCTTTTATTGTAACAAGTGCAACTAAGATAGTTATAATCATAGCGGTAATAGTTACGGGAACATTGAATGTTGTTTGGACGGATGTTGCTATGGCATTTACTTGTGGAAATGTACCTATGCCGAAGAAGGCTACACAAATTCCAAAAAAGGCAAATAATTTTGCCAACCATTTATTACCCATACCTCTTTCAATATAATACATTGGTCCACCTGACATTTGACCATTATCATCTACTACCCTATACTTTACGGCTAACAAACACTCACTATATTTTGTAGCCATTCCAAAAAAACCTGCCAGCCACATCCAAAATAGCGCACCTGGTCCTCCCGTTTTTATAGCTGTAGCAACCCCGACAATATTTCCTGTTCCTATGGTAGATGCCAATGCGGTGCATAGGGCTCCAAAACTACTTACATCTCCCTCACAATCATCCCCATCATCATTTTTTGTAAATAGGTATTTTAATGCCAATGGCAATTTAAATACCTGTAATAAATTGAGTCTGATACTAAGGTAAATCCCAGTACCTACCAATGCGATCAGCAATGGTGCACCCCATACCAATCCATTGATTTGCTGTAATACTTCTTCCATGTTGGTCATAAAAAAATCCTCCCTTAAATTTAGTGTTGATTAAATTTGAAAGGGAAAGCTCATCAAAAACAATTCAAGGCTAAATCAAAAATGATTTAGCCTCTAGGATAATTCAAAAATTAATACTTATGAATTAAGCTCTGTCCTTTTACCTGAGAGTTTCACCAAATAAATAAATACTTGGCTTGCTCCTTCGGTGCTCACAATGAGGCTCTCCAGAGGTTCGTCCAATAGCGGTCCTTTTGCCTGAAAGCATAACTCCTTCGGCGGATCCAATGATCTCTCTCCCACTATCTTCATCCGACAATATTCAATTTAAAACAATTTAATCAATATTTATAGATTATAGCACCACAGAAACAAATTTTCAAGTTTTTTAGAAAACTTTAATGAATTAATTAAATAAATCTTTTCTTTCCTCTAGACTTCATCCAGTTTTTAAACCTCTCTACAGTTGAATTGATTATCAATTCTTCTGGTATATTTGCACCTTCAAACAATTTGAATATCTCGTCAAATCTTCCTACATCAAAGGAGATATGACTGTCACTAGAAAATATCATTGGTACATTATATTTTTTGCACATCAAAGCAATTTCAAGACAGTTTTCTGAACTACCTAAGCGACTTGTATGGAGTGAACTATTGTTTATCTCAATAAGTTTATTGCTTTCTTTTGCCTTTAGTACGACCTTTTCAATATCTATAGGGAAATTTGGATTCCCTAAATGGACAACTATATCTATATACTCTTTATCCATAACATTTAATATAGCCATGGTATTGCCTTCTTTATCCATTGGTACAATCGGACCTTCATGAAGTCCCGCTAGCACTATATCTAAATGTCCTAAAAACTCTTCAGGAACGTCTATGTCTCCCTCTTCATTTAGAATATTTGCTTCTACTCCTTTTAATATCTCAACACCATATATGGTATCTGGTACAACTCTTAAATTTCCGATATGCCAAACAGTTGGAGCACCATGTAATGATGGTCCATGATCCGTTATACCTACATACTTCATGCCTTTATTACTTGCTTCTTTAGCTATTTCTTGAATCGTACTATATGCGTGTCCACTGGATATCGTGTGATTATGCATATCTATTAATATCTCCATAAAATAACTCCCTTCCTTCCTTACCTCTTTACTTCCTTACTTCTTTACTTCCTTATTATATCATACTAGATTAGTTTTAGTTTTAAGTCAAATCTATGTAAAGTTTTAAAGAAAGCTTTAAAATATGCCATCACTCCAGAATTTATCCTTAATTATAACTAAAGACCCGCCTAATAGCAAGCCTTTTAGTCATAGCTCAATTGGTATTTTTATTGTTCGTCTAACAACCTTTTTTCAAGTATTTGGTCCATAGAAAAATTTTCTACTTGTAAATAATACTCTGCAACATCAATCAAAGCTTTCATAGGTACTGTACCGATAACTTCGCTACCTACCACATTAACTCCGTATCTTCTTGCCTCCATTTTTACCATTTCAAAAGCTTGATAAACCGCTGATTTCTCATAATTTACAAGATTCATAGAAACTTGTGTCTGATTTCTTTCTTCTAGCTTTAGTCCTATGGCTTTCACATATCTAAGCCCTCCACCTATATGTCTTACTGTCTTTGCGATTTTATCTGCAATTTCTACATTAGCTGTGTCTAGGTTTATATTGAATGCTACTAAGGGAACTCTTGCCCCTACTGCTGTGCATCCACTTTTCTCATTCATTTCTTGAGGACCAAAATCTGGCTTCCACTCCTCTTCTTTAATTTTGTCAAAGAAACCTTCATATTGACCTTTTCTAACTTTAGCAAGATTGGTTCTTTCAGGACTTGTTGCTGAATCTTCATATAGATATACTGGAATTCCCCAACTTCCAATTTCAGCTGCTACTTCTTTTGCAACTTCGATACATTCATCTATAGTAACATTGGCTACAGGAGCAAAAGGAATTACATCTGTAGCTCCCATTCTAGGATGAGCTCCTTCGTGTTTTGACATATCAATAAGTTCAGCAGCTTTTCTTGCTGTGTTGATGGCTGCTTCTTTTATTTGTTCAGGTGAACCGATCATGGTAAGTACTGTTCTATTATGGTCTTTATCAGATGAATAGTCTAAAATTATGATACCTTCAACCTTTCTAGCTTCATCAATTATTTGCTCTACTAATACTGCATCTCTTCCTTCACTAAAATTCGGTACACATTCCATTAATTTTCTCATGATTTTCCCCCTAGTACTTTTCTAACTTTTTAGCTTCATTATACCACAATTCCCTCCTTTAAATCTCTGATTGTTACCTGTTTTTAGAATTATATATTTTCCATAAACATATAGATTAATATACATATTTAATTGAGGTGATTTTTTGGATAAAAATGGACTTGTATATAGATCTATTATTATGGTGATTATGAATTTTTTTATTAGAATTATTGGTTTTGTATATGGAATTTTTTTATCTAGACTTTTAGGTGCTGAGACTTTGGGGCTAATACAAATTGCTAATTCTACCCTTATGGTTTTCTTAATATTGACTACTTCTGGAATCCCTACATCTGTTACTAAACTTGTTGCTGAAGAAAACTCCAAAGGTAATCATCACAATGTAGAAAAAATTTATAAATCTACAATTCTATTTAATTTGTTCACTTCCATTGGATTAAGCTTACTACTTTTAATATTTGCTGAATTTATAGCTTTAAATGTATTTAAAAATAAAGATATGTTGGTGGGTATATATCTTTTAATTCCTGCACTTATTATTATATCTTTAAGTAATATTTTAAGGTCTTATTTTTATGGTATGAAGAATATGATAACACCTAGTATTGCTCAGATTATTGAGCATACTACAAGATTCATCTTTGTTATAGGAACACTATACTATTTAAAACCATCTTCTGCTGTTCAAGGGGCTATAATAGCCATAATAGGACTTAGCTTAGGGGAGTTCTTTGACTTATTATGGTCAGTTGCCAATAAAAATCGTCTATATGGAAGTAAGACTTATAACCTAAGGAAAAAGGAAAATTCCACACTTTACCCTAAGATTTTATCAATTTCTTTACCATTAACGATCTCTGGATTCTTTGAGGTTATCTTAATGTCCTCAAATTCCATACTGGTTCCTAATAGATTAATGGCCGCAGGATATAGTAATATTGAAGCTATGTCAATCTTTGGAAGGATTATGGGGATGACTATGCCCCTTATTACCTTACCATTTATAGTTACTTCTGCATTATCAATCAATTTAATAACAAGTTTGTCGGAGAAAATGGCATTAAAAAGATATAAAGGTTTAGGCCACGATGTACAACTTTCAGTTAAAATAACTTTACTAATATCGATTCCACTAATGGTTTTATACATAACCCTTTCAAATCCTATTGCATACTTTCTATATAAGGATCTGTTAGTTGCTAATTATATTCGAATTATGGGATATAGCACTGTATTCTTCGCATTACAACATACATTAACAGGAATATTATATGGTATCGGGAAGCAAACTAGTGCTACTATAAACAGAATAACTGGTAGAATTCTTCGAATTCTTCTCATATACATACTTGTAGGCGACTCAAGATTTGGTGTTAATGGATTTTTTGTAGCCTTTTTTGTTTCAATATTTATTACCATATTACTAGATGTGATTAGCTTAAAAAATAGTATCAAACTAAATCTTAATTTTATAGATATTATTTTTAAACCATTACTAGCGTCACTGTTCATGGTGGGCTTTATGTATAAATTTACTTATGATATTAACTCATTGGAATTGGCTAGTCCTTTAGCATTTCTATCCACTTTGTTTCTTGCTGCTCTGGCTTATATATTTATATTAGTCTTAACCAAAGCAATCCCTAAAAGATTATATAAATATAAATGAGGAGGCCAATGAATTAATTGACCTCCCCATTTATATATAGTTTCATATATATTTTATTTTATATCGTACCAAATATTATTTTACTTATATCATCAAAATCTTTCCATGGAATGCAGTCAATATCGTTTTTGTTGCAATATTTAAGCAGGCCATCCTTGGCAAAAACTATATCTGCTTTACCTGCTACAGATCTATCTGTAATCCCGTCTCCAATAAATATTACTTTCTTATTATCTTTTTTATATCTTTCATAATGTATTACTTTACAATTACCACATGATCCTATATCACAGCAATCATCAATATTGTGATAATACTCTATACTTATATTATTATCACCAAAATTTAGTCTATTGGCGTATACATCTATATCTTTTATATCATGTTTATTTAGGAATGGAAGAATGCCATTTTCAAAGCCTCCACTTATAACTGCCATAGGAATATTCAGTGATTTAGATTTCTTATAAAAATCATAAAATCCCTTGGTTAATTCTACTTCTTTTAACATAAATTCAAGGTATTCTTCCTCAGTTATATTTACATTATTGATTAGAAAACTGAAAGATTCCATAAAATTAACTTCTCCTTCTGTCTGGCTAATATCTTTAATTGGATTATGGGAAAACTTTTCAACGAGTAAATCATTTGAATCCATTTTGGTTATGGTTCCATCAAAATCTATCAAGAAACATATATCTTTTATATTAATATCTGTCAAAATCTCATCACCTTTTCAATTATATTTGGGCATTTACCCAATTAAATATGTTAAAACAAAATAAAGTGCAATCAATGTTAGAAACAAATAAACGATAAATCTACTATATTCCTTGTACAAGTCCGATGTTTTAATACCTAAATATTCACATGTAAATAACTGACAAAGATGTAATGGGGAAAAGAAGTACCCTATAAACCCCCATGCAAATGCAAAATGAGTAAACAGTATCAGTTGATTATGAGATATGGATAATTGTGTCAATATAGGTAAAATTACGCCTAATGATGAATAGGAAAGACCAGTGGTAATTCCAAAAAATAATGAAGAAACTATTATTCCTATCATTATTGTATCATTATTACTAAATATTTGTAGTAAAAAACTATTTAGATAATCCATTCTATTTATCGTATTTTGAATTAAATACACACCTACTATAGACAGTAAAACCTTTGGATTAAATCCATCAACTATATCTTTTAAAAATTCCTTAGAAGGATTCAATATATATACAGCAACAAAATTCGCCAATAATCCTATATAAAATGGTAGCCCAAACAAAAGATTTAAAAAAACTGCAATATAAATTGGCGATGTATATTTTAGTAATCTAATAAAGTTTGGTAATACCGGCTCTGTTGATTCTATTTTAGTTTTTTCCACTTTTCTTATATATAGAAAATATCCTAATATACAATATATGGTAACAAAGATAAGATTAAGTCTAATCACGCTATAAATAGAGATTTGAGGCACCAGCAGTGCCACAATAAGTAGGCCATTTGAATATGGCATTATATGCATAGAAATATGCCTATATATTAAGTTAATAACCCCTCTATTTGTTTTTGGTATATTATAATCTTCACCTATTTTATCAATAAAAGGCGCTGAAATAATAGCACCACCAGGTACCACTAACAATCCAATAAGAAGAGGTATAAACATAAGTATCACTCTTATATTTTTTACTACTTTCATTAAACTATCTACTATTTCATCTATAAAATTATATTTTTTTAATAATACACCTAAAATACCTATTTGAATTATTATTATATATTGCTTAATTCTATTGATATCAGTTATTGTTTGAAGCATCACTTCAAAAAATGTAAATATACCTAGTCCGCTTATTATAGTTAAAATAAATGCGCATATCCATATCGCTGTCCCAATTGATACCTTTTTTCTAGTCAATAATGGTATACTGGCAAATGAAATAAGAACTGCTACAAATTCTCCCATTAGTTCACCCCTATATTTAAGTCAAATTTTAAATCTACATACATTAAAGACTACCACAGAATATGGCAGCCTTCAAGATTAATTAATTATTTGACACAAGCCCTAGTTGACTGCTTCTTTAGAGAAATACACTTTAAAACTCTTGAGATTTATATAACTTGATAGAAAAATTTAGCGACACAATATAAGCGATTATACTTAAAATTATCAATATCAGTGAAACTTGGCTTAAGTCTATATTGCCAATTACACTATAAAGGGTTTTTCTGGAATTATCAGAGGATTTTAAAATTAATATACTTATTATTGTAATAAATAGAGATGCATTATTTGAGCGAAGATTTTTTTCACCTTTTGCATAACAAATTGGTAAATAAAATGCCATTATAAGTATAGATACACTTATAATATTAATGACTTCCTTTATGTTGATTGGATAGACAATATTATTGATAAAGACCCCCCTATAACTATGGGACGCTATAAATAAAAACAATGATGAACTTATGACATATATAAGTATGGTAACATATCTACTAGCTACTATGATTTCCTTATCTAAGGGAAGAGAATTTAGAAACATATCAGTTTTTTTACTGTAATCATGCCCCAACATCTTGAAAAAAGCTGCACCTACCATTAGGAATATGCCAACACTAGACAGTAAAATTCTTATGAAATTTTCATGGATTAAGACTATTAAAAGTCCAAACATAAATCCCAAGAGAATTAACATCATGTTTGTAAGTGTACCTACTATTTTTACATCCTTCTTTATTAGTGTTTTCATAAAGCCCTCCTATCCTAAATCCCTACTATTATAGACAAATAAAGACAACCAAATAGATATACCTATCACTATTACAAGTATAGATAATAGTTTAAAGTTACTCATTTGAAATAAAAATTCAAATCCACCACGTCCTTCTATTCCGATCTGATACATAGCTGTAGTAATATTTGTGACTATAATAGTAATAACCATTCGCCCTATGCCAAAATGCATAAACATTATAGGAATTAGAATAGCTAGAGAAATAATCCATAAAGTAAAGCTTTCTCTTTTAAAAATGGTTTCTATATACTCTAAACTATCAAATCCAAAGCTATCAAGCAGCTTTAATATTAAAGCTATATATATTGCCAAAAGAACAAATTTAACTACTACTAAAATATATTTGCTAACAACCCTCTCCCATCTCTTTATAGGAAGGGATTGAATAAGTAAGTGTTTTTTTGAAATAACTTCATTCACATCGTTTTCAAAGGAAGTGAAAATACATATAAAAATTGGTAACTGTAACAATAATCTATGCATGATATCCATTTTTATAGCCAATCCATATGCAAACAGAATTAATAGCAATCCATTAATATAATAGTTTTTATCCTTGAGAGCCAATTGCACGTCCATTTTAAGTAGTTTTAACATTTTTATTCCCCTTTATATGATAGTACATGATATCTTCAAGGCTTGGCTTTTCAATTACTATACCTTTGTTATTTATCTTATCTATAACATCCTTATATACTAATCCTTCAAAACCTACATTGTGCTCTCTTAATCCTATAAATTCTTCTTTGTTTATTTGCTCTATAAGTAAGGGATCTCCCTTAACCAGCTTGTATGTATCAAAAATTTCTTCAATAGACTTAGAAAATACCATTTTCCCTCTATCAATAAAAGTGATATAGTCTGCTATTTTCTCCAAATCAGCGGTAATATGGGTGGAAAAAAATATAGCCTTCTTTTCATCTTGAATAATATCATATAAAATATCCAATAATTCCCTTCGAACTATAGGATCCAGTCCTGCAGTGGGCTCATCCATTATTATAAAATCAGCATGGTGAGATAAAGCTAGACTTAAAGAGAATTTCATTTTCATTCCTTTAGATAATTCTTTTATAATCATACCTTCATATAAACCAAATTCATTTAGGTATTTATGGAACAACTCATCATCCCATTTACTATAAAATGGAGCAATCGTGTCCTTCATCTCTTCAATGGACAAATTTTCGAAAAAATACAAATCATCATATACAAATCCAATTCTATCCTTTACTTCCTTTTCAAATTGTATATTGTCCTTGCCAAAAATCTTAATTGAACCAGAATCTTTTCTTATAAGATTCATGATTAATTTTATAGTGGTAGTCTTACCGGAGCCATTTGCCCCTATAAAACCCATAATATAACCTGGTTTTAATTTAAAGGAGATATCCTTTAGTCGAAAATTATCTAATCTTCTAGATAGTTGATCTACTTCTAATATATAGTCCATACTACTCCTCCTCAAATAATATTTTTAGCATACTATTGACATCTTCAAAGGTAAACCCAAGTAATTTACTTTCTTCAACAATTTCATTTAATTTAGCTTCAATAATTTTAATTTTTTGTTCTTTCAGTAATTCTGTGTTTTGGGGGGCCACATAGGAGCCTTTCCCAGGTATAACTTCTACAAAACCTTTCTTCTCCAATTCATCATAGGCCCGTTTCGTTGTTATAACAGAAATTTGTAAATCCTTTGCCAACCCCCTTATGGATGGTAAAAGCTGCCCTTCTTTTAATTCACCCTTAAGAATCAATGCCTTTATTTGATTTATAATCTGTTCATAAATAGGTTCATTAGATGAATTGGTAATGATAATTCTCACAAATGGGCACCTCCTTTTTTTATTAACTGTTTATATTCATTATAAACAGTATAACCAGCCATGCTTTCCTTGTCAAGAAATGTTTTTATTTTTTATAATTTTTATTGTCTCATTTATCTGATAGCTCTATGGATTATTGTTAGTTCTCATGTTAAGATATTCTTAAAATTAATTAAAATGGAGGAGGTATTATAAGCATGTCCATTTATTCAGGAAGGCTACTTTAAGAAAGAAAGTAAGCCTAATTTGAAATATATGGCATCATATGGAAAGTAGATGTAAAAGCACCTGCGGAAGTGGATTTTTTTAATAATGACTGACAAAGATGTAATGGAAAAATCTTAGTTAAAATGACCTAGGTCCTGCCAATTTTTCTAAAATCTGTGTCTAACAATTTACATGCCAAATCTATGATCAAAGTGGTATAGGACATATCCAACCCTAACTTTAATCCTACGGACTCTATTGGAACCAATCCACAAGGCACATCTTCGAATATATATCTATGCTTTAAAGATTCTGGAGCATCTATTGTCCGATAGGCTTCATTGTTTTGGATACATTCATATAAACTATCGCCTTCTACATGATATGTTCTAATAAGCCAATCCTTTGTAGTTTCTACTTTAAATCCCAATGCCTCCGATATAGCTACTCGCTCTTCATCAATCTTTTCTATGAAATTAGCTATTGTTGGCGTAATTCCATCATAATAGTGCTTATAAATATTTGATGTATTTTCTGTCCAGCCGGTATTTAATAATAAGGGCGCTACATGAAGTACCATACCGATATTGCCAATAGAAGTTTCAATTAAGGATTGGGCTGGTTTGAAATATTCTTGAATACATTTAGGTAATTTGGCAATTATTTCTTTATTCCTTCTGGCATCAAAAGTAGATATCAATACATCGGATTTAAAAGATAAAATACTAACAAAATCTTCTTCTGCTTTTCTACAAGTGTAAATAATCGTTTGAGTTTCTCCAATATCTTGTTCAAATGTTGTATTATGTTCATCATAAATTTTTTTAAACTCTAAGGCACCAAAAGTTCGACCTGGATTTAGTACTATTAAAGTTTCTTTGTTAATATTTTCTGCAATATTCTTTGCTATATCCTTATGTGAACTGGCTGGTGTCGTCACCAATATTAAGTCTGGATCTTCTACCGCTTTTTTCATATCATCAGTAACTACATCTATATTTATCTCACCTTTTATCATACCATCGCAATTAACAATATGAGTCTTAATTAATTTTTCTATTGTTGATCTTGAGCGATTCCATAGGGTTACTTTGTGGCCTTCACTACTCAAATGGGCTGCCATAGCTAGACCTGAGTTCCCCGCACCTATTACTGTTATTTTCATTTTATTCACCTCTTGTTCTTTAATTAGTATTATATATTATTGAATTAAATATAGTACCAAAGTTTTCCTGTGATAAAATTTAAGACAAAGTGTGAAAAAGTAAAAAAACTCAAGGTTACTAAACATACCTCGAGTTCTCTTTCATTCATAAACGTATTAATTTTTTATTCAAATTCACAATTGGAAGTCCATAGTTAAAATCAACTCAAAAGTAAAAAATCATTTTACTTCATTATAAATTTTATAATATGTTTCTAAAGCTAGATATATCTCTCTTTTTTCACCTTCTACTGTTCCTAGTGATTCTCCTACATAGTTTCCTATACCTACTTTTGTGTTTTCTTTGTATTCTACAACTGTATTTAATATACTGGCTACCTTTACATCTCTTAATTGTCCTAGAACAAATATTGTTGATGTTTCCATATCTGAGGACAGGATATTTCGTTTATTCCAGTATTCCATTACATCATCTTCTTCATCTATGTAAAAAGAGTCATGGCTTCTTACTAATCCTAAATGATATTCATATTTTAATTCTTGGCAAGTAGAAATAACTTTATTAGTTAATATCAAATCAGGAACTGCCGGATAACTTTTATCTATATACATATTTGAGGCCCCATCTTCTCTTACTGCCCCTGAGGATATTACTAATTCTCCTAATTTAATATTAGATTGAACTGCACCACCGGAACCTACTCTAATGAAGTACTTTCCTCCACAAGTTATTAACTCTTCTAGTGCTATGGCGGCTGAGGGACCTCCTATTCCTGTCGAAGTTATTGTAATGGTTACCCCTTTATATTGGCCTTTAATTGATCTAAATTCCCTATTATAAGCTATTTCATCATAGCTATCTAAGGCTTGACCTACACGTAGAACCCTTCCTGGATCTCCTACTAGAATTACATACTCTGAAATTTCTCCCGGTTCACATAGTATGTGAGGTTGTATCATTTTATCACCTTCTTTTTTGCTTGAATGGCTGCTTCAAATATTGCTTCAGATAGACTAGGATGAATAATTAAATTTGATATTAAATCGTCTGCTGTTCTTTTTTCTTTAATTACCATACCCAATAATCCTATATATTCCGATACATTTTCTCCTACCATCCATATTCCAAGAAGATCATTATTTTTTCCCAGGAGTACCTTCACAAATCCCTTGGATTCGTTAGCCCATCCTCTCCAAGTTTTTTGGAATAAGGATTTTCCAACCTTATATGGTATATTGCCATTTATAAGTTCCCATTCTTGGCTTCCTACTCCAGCCATTTCGGGTATTGTAAATACTGCCCTTGGAAGTAAGTTATAGTCTAAATTAATTTTGGGCTTATTTAATATTTGGTTGGCTACAGCCAGTCCTTGACGTATGGCTACATGTCCCATACCTAAGACTCCATTAATATCACCTATGGCGAAGATGCCCTTCTCATGGGTTTCTAAATTTTCATCGACTAGAACTTTCTTTTTATCTACTTTGATTTTAGTGTTTTCTATTCCCTTGGGAAAGTTAGGTTTTCTTAAGAATGTGGTTAGAGCTTTGTCACATGAAATTTTTTGACCATTTTCTAGGATAATTGTAAGGCTATCTTTATTAATTTCTGCTTCTTTGGCTCTTACACCTGTTATCATCATAACTCCTAGGGATTTTAGATAGTTTTCTATTGGCTCCACCAGGTCCCTATCATTTTCAAATAATATATTATTCTCCATTTCTATAAGTACAACATCAACACCCATTTCCGCATATAGTGCTGCAAACTCTACACCTTCCACATTCCCACCCAGTATTGCTATTTTACCAGGTAGTTTTTTTATGTCTATGGCTTCTTTATGGGTTATAATATTTTTATTGTCTATTACAAAATTTGGTGTACTAGCTGCCTCTGTACCAGTAGCTATAACAAAGTACTGAGTATTTAAGATATCTTCATTTATCTCATAGGTTTTAGAATCTAGGAACTCCCCATTGCCGTAATAGATATCAATTCCTAAGTCCATTAGGTTATTTATAATTCTTTTGCTTAATTCCTTTAAATTTTTATCCCAAGTATCGAGAAGACTCTTTCTGATTTCTTCTTTGTTCCCTTTATTATTTTTGAAACTATCTAGGATTTTCTTCACTGGTAATGCTCCAGATATTAGTGAGGTGCCTCCTAATGAATTCTTTTCTATTAATGCTACTGATTGACCACCTTGCCTTAAGGCTCTGGCACAATAGTATCCAGCTACTCCACCACCTATTACTATTGCATCATATGTTTTATTCATTGATTTCTATTGCTCCTTTTTTAGATTTATCCATTTGTCTCTTAGTTACTATAAATAGGGCAAGTATAGTAGCTAGATAAGGAACCATCTGTGTGAATTGGGATGGTACTCCTACTACCTGTAGCCTCATTCCCAAGGCATCAAAGAATCCAAACAGTAAAGCCGCTATTAATGTTTTTATTGGATTAGATTTACCAAATATTATAGCTGCTAAGGCTATAAACCCCCTATTGGCACTCATATTTTCTGTAAATAGGGTTAGATATCCAAGAGATAGATGGGATCCCGCCATTCCGCAAAATACTCCACAAGCTACAGAACTTATATATTTCATCTTTCTTGGACTAATGCCTGCTGTTTCTAGAGCTTGAGGATATTCACCTGATGCTATTAGCCACGTTCCCTGTGGCGTTTTGTATAAAAAGGTATATACTAGCACTACGAATATCCAACTTAAATATACAAATATTGAATGATTGTTAAATATAGTGTCTAAGAACGATATATTCTCTAGGAAAGGTATGCTTATCCTAGGTAATGGGATTATTCCCGGGGAAGAAAATGCTCCTTTTACTCCAAATATACTTCTTAGTAAGAATACTGTTAGTCCACCTGCGAATATATTAATAGCGATACCTATGATGAATTCATCTGATTTTAAATCTATTACAAAAAATCCAAAGATCAGTCCTATTAATACACCTACTAATATGGCAAGGCCTACCCCCGCAAGGGAACTTCCTAAGAAATAGCTACCTACCACTCCAAAGAATGCTCCTAATAAAATCATACCTTCCATACCTATGTTTAATATACCTGCCTGTTGAGTTAACAATCCTCCCAAGGCTGCTAATATTAAAGGTGTTGCTGTTCGTATTGTATGTTGTATCAGTGCTAAACTAAATAATTCCCTAAGCATTTTCTTCACCTACCTTTCTTTCACTACTCTTTTTCAGACGCCAATTCTTGTATATATTTTTAAATCCTGCTTCACCAGCTATAAATAAAATGATTATGGATTGAATCACCAATACCAACTCCGATGGTATTCCTGTAGCATTTTCCATGGATATAGATCCTGTTTTTAATGCACCAAAGAATATAGACATTAGAATAATTCCAATTGGATTATTTTTAACTATTAATGCTATTAACATTCCATCAAAGGCATATCCTGGTGATATGTTTTGTAAGAACCTATAGTGCACCCCTAATACCTCAAACACTCCTGCCATACCACAGAGTCCACCAGAGATTAACATGGCAACAATCATTTGTTTTTTGTCGTTAATACCGCCATATCTGGCAAATTGACTATTTTGTCCTGTCATCTTAAGCTCATATCCAAAGGAGGTTTTCTCCATTAGATAATAGATTATAAGTGCTATGGCTGCCATATAGAATATACTAGTATTTAGTGTTGAAAGTTTGATTAGTTTGCTAAACTGATACTGCTCAGCAATGATTTCTGTTGCTCCCATTTTTCCTTGAGTTGTGGCAAAGGGATGATTTACTAAATATCCTGTAAATAATGCAGCTACAGTGTTTAGCATTATTGTTGTAATTACTTCATCTACCTTATACTTTACTTTTAATATGGCAGGTATGTATCCATAAGCTGCACCTGCTACAGCACCTGCCAATATTGCTAAAGGTATCCCTATCATTGGTGGAAGTTTGGTAAATGTTATTCCTATATAGGCTGCTGCAAACCCTCCTAGATATAGTTGTCCCTCTCCTCCTACATTGAATATCCCGGCTCTAAAGGCTATAGCTGTTCCAAGTCCAGTTAATACTAGAGGCACCGTTTTAGCAAAGGTTGTTGCTATATTATAGGTGGAACCAAAGGAGCCTGTAACAAGTGCAGAATATCCTACTATTGGATTTTTTCCGTTGATGACCATTATCAATACACCAATTAATAAAGATGCGAATATGGATAGGAATAGTGATATAAAGTATTCCGACCTTTGTTTACCCATTAATTTCTTCACCTATGCCACCTCCCAATTCTGATTTATTTCTTCCAGTCATATATAGGCCTATTTCTTTCTTAGTTATATCTCCCTGTTTAAACTCTCCTGTAATACGACCTTCATATATGGTTAGTATTCTATCGGACAATCTAAATATTTCATCCAAGTCCGCTGAAACCAATAATATAGCTGCACCTTGGTTTCTTTTTTCTATGATTTGCTCATGTATAAATTCAATAGCACCAATATCTACTCCTCTAGTTGGCTGTGCTATGATTAATATTTCTGTATTAAATGAAAACTCCCTAGCTATAACTACTTTTTGCATATTCCCCCCAGATAGATTACCTATTAGTACATCTTCTGAAGGTGTTCTTATATCGAACTTTTTTATTAAATCTTTGGCCCTTTTTTTTATCTTTTTATTATTTAATTGAATCTTGATTTTGGTATATTCCTCATTATATTGACTACCCATCAATATATTTTCATATATACTGGCATCTTTAGATAGGCCCATGGCTAATCTATCTTCTGGTACATGGGCAATACTAGCATTTCTTATCTCCTTTGGCGTGCTATTGATTAGAGATACATCATTGACTATTATATCCCCATCTTCCAGAGACCTTAGTCCTGTTAACACTTCTATTAATTCTGATTGTCCATTACCTTCAATTCCTGCTATTCCTAAAACCTCTCCGGATTTTAGGTTTAATGATATATCTTTAATAATCATTAATCCTCTATTATCTTTTGCTTTTATATTTTGAACCTTTAATATTTCTTTATGGGGTACTTCTTTTCTTTCTAATTTATCAAATAATACTTCTCTACCTACCATCATCTCTGCTAATATCTGTTCGTTGGCTTCTTTAGTATTTAAGGTACCTATCATCTTTCCTTGACGCATGACACTTACCCTATCCGAAAGTTGTAGTACCTCCTGTAGTTTATGAGTTATTATGATTACTGTTTTTCCTAGATTATCTACTAGATTTCTTACTATTGAAAATAATTCCTGAGTTTCTTGTGGTGTTAAAACTGCTGTAGGTTCATCTAATATTAAAATATCCGCACCTTTATGTAAAACCTTTAGTATTTCTATTCTTTGCTGGATACCTACAGATATAGTCTCTACTTTTTGTCTTGGGTCTACATACAGACCGTAGGTTTTTGACAGATCTTCTGTTATTTTTATGGCTTCATCTTTATTTATAAAAAGTTTATTTTTTCTTGGTTCAATTCCTAGTACTATATTTTCTGCCACTGTAAAAGAAGGTACCAGCATAAAATGTTGATGAACCATACCTATTTTATGTTTTATAGCATCCAAGGGGCTCAAAAATCTCACCTTATTTCCATCAATGTATATTTCTCCTGATGTTGGCTCAAATAGTCCATATAGAGTATTCATCAATGTGGACTTTCCTGCTCCATTTTCACCTATGATAGCATGGATTTCGCCCTTATCAATTTCTAGATTTATATTATCATTGGCTAATACTCCTGGGAATTGTTTAGATATATTCTTTAATTCTATGATTTTATCTCCCATATTTTCTCCTTCTCTTTCTTTAAACTATATTAAATTGGAGAAGCTTATTAGCTCCTCCATTTAATATTTATTTTCCTGCAGGTACTTCTATTTCTCCACTTACTATCTTTGTTTTAATATCTTCAAGTTCTGCTTTCATTTCTTCCGTTGCATATTGAACCATATCATCTGTTCCATAGCCCATTCCAACACCATCTTGGCTTAGTCCATAATATACAACTTTACCTGGTTCTATATCTCCATTTTCTACAATTTCTATTACTTCATAGATGGATTTTCCTACTCTTTTAACCATAGATGCTACTATGGATTCTGGATTGATATATCTTTGATCTGTATCTACACCTATAGCATATCTATCTAACTCTTTAGCTGCTTCAAATACACCTTCCCCTGTTTTTCCAGCTACAGCAAATACTATATCTGCACCTCTATCATAAAGAACCGTTGCACTTTCTTTACCCTTAGCTGGATCTTCAAAGTCTTCAGCAAATAGAGGTATAACTTCCATATCCGGGTCTATATATTTAGCTCCTGCTTCATATCCTACTAAGAAGTTTCTGATTACTGGAATATCCATTCCACCTACCATACCTATCTTCTTATCAGCATTCATGCCTTCTATGGATGTATCTGTAGTCAACATTGCAGCTAATGCACCTGCTAAAAATGAACCTTCATTTTCTGCATAGCTTACTGTGGTAACATTGTCTATCCCCTCTATTTCACTATCTACATATATGTAGTGAACTTCCGGAAATTCGGTTGGGATTTCTAGGATTAAGTCTCCAAATTCATGCCCTACTACCGCTACTATGTCAGCATATTGAGAAGCTTGTACCATTTGATCATTGTATAAGGATGGGTCATTTCTACATTCATATACTTTAAAATCAATACCTAGTTTTTCCTTAGCCTCTTCTACACCTTCATTGGCTGAGTCATAGAATGATCGATCTCCTAATCCTCCTGCCAATACTAATCCTACCTTAGTACCTTCACCACTAACTGTTCCACTATCGCTTCCACAGCCAATTAAGGTTGCTGATACCAAAATAGCTACTAATGCTAATGCTATTATTCTTTTCTTCATCTTTTTTCCCCCTTGATTTTTAATATATTAAAATCGACTTCTCGATTTTAAACATAATTTAATAATTTTTGCTGATACTTTCTTCCTCTATCAAAGCCTCTATGTCCAATATGTAAATATACTTATTGGATATATCTATTATGTTCTTTTCTTTAATTTCCTTTAGTACTCTGTTTATACTTCTGGAAGTTACTGCAAATTGTTCACTTAACTGTTCTTTATCAATTTCAATGCTAATTATTCCATCTATATGTACTCCTGAATCTAATTTATATAAAAGATAATTACATACTCTATATTTTAAAGAATATAGTGTATTCTTGGCTGATAGCTTAGATAAATTATAGAAGTTATCACATAGAGTTTTTGTCATATAAAGTGAAAAATGTTGGTCTTTGATTAGCCACTTTATAAAGTATTGTTTCTCTATGCGGATTATTTTTAAATCTGATAAGGCTTCTATAGAGCAAATATATGGTTTATTATTAAATATCTCTAACTCTCCAAAGTAGTCACCTGATTTATATATGGCTTGAGAAAAGGTTTTTCCACTTTCCGCTGCTAGACTAATATTTGCAAAGCCTTCTACTATTATATAGAAATAATTATACCTCATACCTTGATAACAAACTATTTCTCCCTTACTATACTCCTTATACTTCCATTTGTTAAGAATATCATAAGAGCAATTTTTTAATATATATTCTATTTTCTTATTGGACTCTATGATTTCATTTATTAGCAAATCTATCTCTCCTTCAGTATAAACAATTTATATTATGATTTACAGGACATATGTCTTAAGCATATTATATCATTATTTTTATTAGAATTGCTGATTTATCCAAGTTTCCACTTTGTTATTGCGATTCAAGACATAAAAATAAGGCCAATGGTTTTGGCCTTGTAAATATTTTATTAATTATTAACTCTCAGCTTGAAACAAAGTACCTTTAGCAGTCCCATCGCCTAGTTTAAGAATTATATCTTTTTCTTTCCCTTTGGCTACAACCAGGGATGTGCCATATTTATTTACAATTTTTGCTGCTTTTATTTTTGTAGCTATGCCACCAGTTCCAAAGGAGCTTTTCTCTCCTATGGAGATATTTTTTTCTAATTCATATGGATCAATGACTTTTTCTATTAGTTTAGCATCTCCATTTGATGAAGGATTCTTATCATATATTCCCTCTATATCACTGAGTAATACAAGTAAATCTCCGCCCCAAAGTTCAGCAGTCCTTGCTGCTAGGACATCATTGTCACCTATTTTTATCTCTTCCACACATACTGTATCATTTTCATTAATTATTGGTAGAACTCCCTCATCTAATAAAGTAAATAATGTATTCCGTATGTTTAAGGTTCTTGCTTCTGACTCAAAGTCCTCTTTAGTTAGAAGTATTTGTGCTATATGAATATCATGTTTGTTGAAGATTCTCCTATAAGAATCCATCAACTCCACTTGACCTATGGCGCATAGAGCTTGTTTATAATTGATATCTTCTTTTCTAGACCATTTTCCTATAGTACTTACACCTGCTATCCTTGCACCTGAAGATACTAGGACCACTCTTTTCCCTTGCTCAATTAAAGTCTTTACTTGATATGCTAAATTCTCTATAAAACCTTTATCAATAGTACCATCATCGCTTGTAATGGTACTACTGCCTATTTTAATAATTATCTTTTTACTATTTTTTATTGTATTTTCCATCATATCCCTACTCTCTAATTTGTCCTTCACCTATTACAAGGTATTTGTAAGTGGTCAATTGTTCTAATCCTACTGGTCCTCTGGCATGAATCTTTTGGGTACTGATTCCCATTTCTGCACCAAAACCGAATTCTGCCCCGTCTGTAAATCTTGTAGAAGCATTTACATATACGGATGAAGCATCCACTTGCCTTTGGAATTTATTTGCATTTGTTAGACTTTCTGTAACTATTGCTTCTGAATGTTTTGTACCATATTTATTGATATGGTTTATGGCTTCTTCCACATCTTTTACTACTTTCACTGCTAGTATCGCGTCTAGATATTCTTCTTTATAGTCTTCTTCTGTAGCTAATTTTATATCTATAATTTCTTTAGTAATTGTACAACCCCTAAGTTCAATTTTATCCCTTATAGCATCATATGCTAGTGGTAAAAACTTGTCTTTAATATTTTCATGAACTAGCAGGGTTTCACATGCATTACATACCCCTAGTCTTTGAGTTTTAGCATTTACAAGGATATCCACTGCCTTATTCAGGTCTGCTGATTCATCTATAAATAAATGGCAGTTACCTTCTCCAGTTTGTAGTGTTGGCACTGTAGAGTTATTGATTACAAATTGAATAAGATTTCTTCCTCCTCTTGGAATTATTAAATCTATATATTCATTGGCCTTTAGCATATCTAGTACTAAGTCCCTATTTGTATCTTCTACGAACTGAACCACATCTTCTGAAATAGGAGAGGTTTTTAGTCCTTCTTTTATTGCCTTCACTAAAGCTTTATTTGAGTTTATTGCTGATGAACTTCCTCTTAAAATAATGCAGTTTCCAGATTTTAATGCTAGACTAAATGCATCTACCGTAACATTTGGCCTCGACTCATATACTATCCCTATCACTCCTAAAGGAGTCGCCATTTGGGATATAGTAAGCCCGTTTTCTAATGTCCAGACTTTATTTGATTGCCATATTGGATCAGGTAGTTTTATTACTGTATTGATTCCTTCTAAGATACTATCTAGCCTATTATTGTCTAAAGCAAGTCTGTCTATTAATGCTTCAGACATATTGTTATCTCTTCCATTTTTAATATCTACTTCATTAGCCTTAAGTATTTCAAGACGATTATTTTCTATTGATTGTGCTATCTTTTCTAATGCTATATTTTTATCCTTTGTGGATGCTATGGACAATTGTTTTTCCGCATGTTTTAAAAGTTTACCTTTTTCTTTTATATATGTCAATTCATTCACTCTCCTCATATTAACTATTATATATTATATCATATTAATTATCTATCCGTTACTTTAATTAGATAAAGACCCTAGGGTTTGTATAAGAATACAAAACTTTAGGATCTTTGTCAATAGATTTTATAACTTAATAATACTTATTTATACAATAATTATTAGCTTGTTAATTTCCCTTATCTTGGGTAAAGATACCTATAGGGATGGTGATAATTTGAAAACTTTTACGAATTTTAAAATTAAAGATATGGACTTACAAAACAGAATTGTTATGCCACCAATGTGTATGTATTCAGCGAACGAGAATGGTATGGTTAATGATTTTCATAGAACACACTATGGTAGTAGGGCTATCGGTCAGGTGGGATTGATAATTGTAGAAGCTACTGCCGTAGTTCCCAATGGAAGAATTTCAAATAGGGATTTAGGTATTTGGAGTGACGATCATATAGATGGTTTAAAGTCCATAGTCGATGATGTAAAAAAGTCAAATACTAAAATAGGTATTCAACTGGCCCATGCTGGAAGAAAATCAGATTCTGGAGATGAATATATCGTAGCTCCTTCTCCCATAAAACATAGTGATGAATACCAAGAACCTAGGGAGCTTTCAAAAGAGGATATATCCGGTTTAGTTAAGGCATTTCAAGAGGGTGCTAGACGAGCACTGGATGCAGGATTTGATACTATTGAGATCCATGCAGCCCATGGATATTTAATTCATGAGTTTCTTTCTCCTATTACTAACAAACGTGGAGATGAATATGGGGGAAGCTTAGAAAATAGAGTTAGGTTTTTAAGGGAAATCATTCGTGCCGTTAAAAATGTTTGGCCCAATGAAAAACCAATTCTAGTTAGAGTTTCTGCTGATGATTATGTTGAAGGTGGAATTGATAAAGACGTGATGGTGAAGATCGTTGATTTTATTAAAGATGATATTGATCTGATTCATGTAAGTACTGGTGGACTTGTATCTGTAAAAATTAATGCCTTTCCTGGATATCAAGTGTCTCATTCTGAAACTATTAAGAAGGAATGTGCTGTACCTACCATAGCTGTTGGGTTGCTTGATTCTTATGAGCAAGCTGAAGAAATCCTTGGAAATAATAGAGCTGATTTAGTAGCTTTTGGTAGAGCCCTACTTCGCAATCCATATCTTCCATTGAAGATGGCATATGAAAATACTATTGATATTGAGCATCCCGAGCAGTATAAAAGAGGATTCAGATAGTCAATAAAGTGTCTGGCTACGAACCAGAAGGTCGGGGGTTCGATATCCTTAGATATGGCGTAGGATAAACCTTGTAACTTAAGTAGTTACAAGGTTTATTTATATTTATCTTTGATATTTACGAATCAGATAAGTATTAAAATCTAATTATAGTTACTTAAGAAACTAATAATAATATATGATATAATATACAAATACAAGCAATGTTATCATGGGAGGATTTTTAATGAACTATTTATCATACTATTTTGTTGCAATTAATGTTATAAACTTTTTTCTATTTACAATAGATAAGCAAAAGGCTAAAAGAAAGCAGTGGAGAATTCCAGAGTCCTTGTTATTTTTAACATCTTTAGTTGGAGGTAGCCTTGGCGGTATACTATCGATGAATATTATGAAGCATAAAACAAGAAAAACCAGTTTTAAAGTCGGCATGCCTATACTAATGATAGTTAACTTTCTTTGTTACTTATATTTAAGTAAACTACTATAGTTCTATACTCATTACGTAAAATCTTCTATCTCCTTTATCTTAATTGGGCACAAAAAATCCTATCTTTTTAGATAGGAAACAGTTTATTCATATAATAATGCAAGGGCTAAAAATGGCTAAATTGAGATTTATACATTTTTAAAACCCTTGAACCTTTTTAATTTGGCACACCCTGAGGGAGTCGAACCCCCGACCTTCTGGTTCGTAGCCAGACACTCTATCCAGCTGAGCTAAGGGTGCATTAATAATTTAGTGATGAATATTACAAAAAATATTATAACACAAAATGTTGATTTTGTAAAGTTTCAAGACTATAGCCTTAAATAAAAATCACTGATTATATTAAATCAGTGATTGACATGGAGCGGAAGACGAGATTCGAACTCGCGACCCTCGCCTTGGCAAGGCGATGCGCTACCACTGAGCCACTTCCGCATATTTAGGAATAATTTAGTAGACATACTACACATGACCCACATGCAATTTATTATCGCTTATTGTGTTAGGTCGTAAATGGTGGAGGAGACTGGATTTGAACCAGTGAAAGCACCGCTAACGGATTTACAGTCCGTCCCCTTAAGCCACTTGGGTACTCCTCCATATTTAATTACTTACTATTGTATCTTTACTATCGCTTCGACGATAATGATTCAATGGAGCTGGCGAGAGGACTTGAACCCCCAACCTACTGATTACAAGTCAGTTGCTCTGCCAATTGAGC
>JAAYGX010000011.1 GCA_012735585.1 Tissierella sp. | reverse complement strand
TCTATATAATAATATACCTTAAGTCTAAACAAAATAAAAGGGAGAGTTTCCGAGACCACTGAAAAAGTATGTTTTTTGCCTATCAGGACTTTTTCAGCGGTCTCGAGTTTTCTCCCTATATTGTTTTCCATATTTTAGTTGCCATTATAGTCATATCATCTTTAGGCTTATTATTACTTACAAATCTTGCTATATTAAGTATTTCTTCTGTTATTCTTTTAGGATTCTGTGCATCTATACCCATTATTACCCGTTTCATCCATTCAATAGAATCTTCCTCAGATCTATTACAATCCAAAACCCCATCAGACATCATAATTAGTATGTCTCCATCCTCTAGGTATTCTTCATATATATTTGAATCTACATTTTCTAATATACCAATAGGTAAGGATTTAGAGCTTATGACATCTACTTTATCTTTTCTTTTAATAAAAGTGGAAGGCGAACCATTTTTTATGATTTGTAGCTTTCCAGTATATAAATCTATAAATCCTAAATCTAAAGTTGTAAATATCTCATCATTTGACTTTGCCCTAAGGAATGAATTTATTGTTCTTATAATTACCGACTTATCCATATTAATTTCCATTAGTTTTTCTAGCAATTGGATTGTAATACCACTTTCTCTATTTGCCTTCTTTCCGATTCCCATTCCATCACATATGGAGACGAAGTTCACATTACCCATCTCACCAAAGGAATAACTATCTCCCGACACCTGGTTTTCAGAATTAGCTAAAGTTCCTACATCTGTTAATGTGGAAAATCTATTTTCCTTTCTAAATCTTATTATTTTACTAGAAACCTTATTTCCTAAAATATAGTCTGCAGATATATTAAACCCTAAAGCCTCAGATATGATCTCTCTAATTTGCTCAACCTCTGAAGCACTATATATAGGGTTATTCATTTCAACTAATATTTCTAAACTTTCTTCCGGTAGGTCTATCACTGACAGATCTACTATATCAATACGATTATTTTTGATTTCTTTTATTAGCAATATTTCCAACTCATGATTAAACAATGGGTTTGAGAATATGTCCTCAGATATATTTTCAACTATTGAGCCAAAGTTTTGCAGTTGATCTGCCAATAGCTTTCTTTGTTCATTTAATTTCTTGTTCCAAATATGATTTGTTTTTAAAGGTATAAAATGTTTGTTTATATTTTCTATCAAATTCTCTCCATTTGAACAAGATTCCTTGATTTTATTGATTAAATCATCTTCATTTTCACTACCTAGTTCAATAACACCTATAAGATTTAATAATTTATAATAGCTTGTATAATAATTATCCTCCCAACACTCTCTATAATTCCTACAGGATTTACATGTGCTATTTGATACTTCATCTACGATATTATAAACATCGGCTGTAGAATATGCTTCGTCGTCTTCAATCGCTTTGTTGATAATTTTGCTTAAGCTTAAAAATAAATCAGAAACATAATTAAGCCTCTTAGTTGTAAATTCTTCCTTCTTCTTTTCATATCCTTTTTCAAATTCTGTACTATATGAAAATATATTGTCTAAATCGATCTTAACAAATTGTGCTACAAGTAAAAATATTATAGAACCTATAAACAATTCCCTGTAATCTAAAAAGTTACTTCCAAACTTATTGATATAAAAGCTGATGATCCCGTTGCCTAATATAAAACCTAATATCGATCCTGCTTTTCCTAAATCTTTAAACAATCCAGATAATAATCCCCCTACAGTTAGTATAGAGACTATAAATGGCATCTCAGGATTACCTATATATGTAATCAATCCTAAAACGCAGCCTGAAACACTACCTAAAAACACTCCTTGATTATATCCTAAATACACTATGACAATGATACTTATGATGCTTTTCAAACTTAAACCAAAGAACCATATACTATTAAGCCCAGATAAAACTAATGCAAGGGTAATAAATGTACATACCATTTTTTCATTGTTGATACCTTTATTTTTGATTTCTTCTAAAGGCATACTATATGAAAATATATATCCAAAAGTAAACACCAATATACCTTCAAAGACTAGTATAAATAAATCATATATAAAGAACTGTCTAAATACTAAAGTACACAAAGATCTCACAAGGAGAAAAACTAAACTAGATATGATAGATGCTCTAAGTAGAGTAGCGCCTTCTGCTTCTCTGTTCCCCGTAAATACTATATAAATCAATGTTGAAGCCACTCCATAGTCCAAACCTTTAAATCCTACTAAACTTAAGTAACCTAGTATAACTGATATTAAAAGATAAATGCTTGTCCCCTTCATCAATAAATACGCCCCTAAGAATCCCACTCCAAAGGGAGCCATCCTTCCTGAAATGCTAACCCTACTAATTAAGAAACCAATTAATAATAACAAAACATCTTCTTTTCCAATATTTAAATCAATCTTTCTTTTACTGGCTAAGGATTCCATTTTTATCAATATTCTCACCTCTATTTAGTATTTTGTTAATTCAAATAATACCAAATATATAAATGATTTTTTGTCAGTCTAAGGGTTTTATTCTATGAAGTTTCAGACATTTACTATGGATTTCTTAAATAAGATTAATACAGCTATCTAAAAGTTTAATTTAGTTACTTTAATGACCAATGCATTGATATTAGCACGATAGAAGGGTTTAAGTTCTTATTTTTCATTAAATGTAGATTTTTGGAGTTGTACAAAATAAATACCGAAATAAAATTAGACATAAAAAAAACCGGAAACTCCGGTTTATAAGTCCTGTTTTCTAGGTCGCATACTTCTTCTTGAGTTGTCCCTAGTTTTTAATTGATCCATCTTTTCATTGCTATCTTTTAAGAATTGGTTTAACTTATCTTCAAAAGTCATACCTTTTTGAAGATCATCTTGTTTAGTCCATTCAATTTCTACGGGTTTATTGGTTTTAGGCTTTGCTTGTCTTATGGATAAACTAATTTTACCATCATTACTAATGGATAAAACTTTCACTTTGACTTTTTGGTCTTTTTTTAGATAATCTGCAACTTTTTCCACATAGTCATGGGATATTTCTGAAATATGAACAAGTCCACTTTTTCCCTCAGGTAATTGAATAAAAGCGCCAAAATTAGTAATACCAGTAACAGTGCCCTCAACTACTCCTCCAACAGATACAGGCATAAATAAGTAATTCCTCCTTAAAAATATTTTCAATCTCAGTATATATCAGAAATCCCAATATGTCAATTGGTATCACTTTTAAAAAGATTAAAAACAGTATTTTTTATTTTACCTTTGTCAATTACTATAATCTCTCTTGGTTTTACCATACCAAGCTCATCCCTAGCTACTTTTTCAATAAATTCTAGAGAATCGCTATTTTCTAATTCTGTATTTAAATCATCTATTTCTTCTTCTAATATATGTATTTCGTTTTGTAGTACCATCTTTTTGCCTTCTAATTCCTTCATCAATTTATTTTGGTTGATCATTATTACCAAAAAATAAAGCATCATAGCAAAAATAATAATACGAACTATTCCAAATTTTTTCTTCTTCCTCTTTTTTTTCATAGTATTAACCTCTATTCATCAAAAGTAATATTATGACTATTTTTTCTTTCTAGTAATTTTTAAATATTTTTTTGAGTCCTTTAAAGTCGTTTTGAGTATAATACCTATTTTATTGACTTTGCCACCAAGAGAACTAGAAACTTTTCTAAAGGGGTATAGTATTATTTTCATTATCTCACTAATCAAATCAAATATCAACTTAAAAATCTTCTTTAATAACAAATAACTGTATTTAGATATCATCTTAAAGTAAAATAAGTATCCTATAATGAATCCCAATACTACAAATCCTCTTATGATACCATCAGTTTTTCTTACTAAAAAAGTAAAGACTATTAAAGTAACTATTACCCAAAATAATATATCTTCAACAGCTGTTCGTATTTTTTTTGGTTTAGAGAAATATCTAAAGACCCTATAAAAATCGTAAATTCCACCTAAAATTAATCCATAGTTCATTGCTATTAAAAATATATAAAGCTCATCTACTATATTGACTTGTGACATTTATATTCACCAACTTACTTAAAGATCTTACCCATGAAATTTTTAGGTGCTCCCTCTTTACTAATATAGGTTAAGCTATTTATCGTTCCAGAAATCTTAACAGAGCCTTCATCTAAATTTAGCTTGCTTATATTTAACTCTTCACCCTTAATACTTAATCCACCTTTAACTGTTGATAAAATAATAGTAGTTTCATTAAAGCTATCCACTTGATCTACGCCAGATATACTTATTCTATTTCTGTCTTCAATTACAATGTTCTGATTTTTGAAGTTTACCCTATCTTCACTCATAACTAACCCCCCTATCTTTCTTATATTTATGAGATAGGAGGGCCTTTTATACCTATAATTTAATTTTTAAAGCACGTATGAAAAGTCATCAAAATACTAAGCGAACATTTGCAGGGCACGAGTATAATTCTTAGCGAATGTAGGCTGAAAATCCGTTAAGCAGCTTGCACTGTCTGAGCATAGCGAGTTTGCAAACTGTAGGATTTTTAGCCGGAATGAGCTTTAGAATTATTCGTGCCCGAAACCGTGAGTGTGTATTTTGATGACTTTTCTTTACCAAGTATATGCACATCTTACAAAGTCTTATACATCTTATCTGCATCATCTTTGCTTACATTTTCTTTAATCATTGCTACTTCTATCTTCATGGTACCACTACCAAATTTAATCTCTATAATATCTGAAACTTTTACTTCGTCTCCTGGCTTTGCTTGTTTTTCGTTTATAAGTACTCTTCCTTGTTCACAGGCTTCCTTAGCAACTGTTCTTCTTTTGATTATTCTTGAATTTTTTAGATATTTATCAATTCTAATTTAAAACAACTCCTTTGTAATAAAAAAATCAGGTTATTCACCTGATTTTTTATCATTACTTATTTACAACTTCTTTTAAAGCTTTTCCAGCTTTGAACACAGGTGCATTTGATGCAGGAATCTTAATAATTTCTTGTGGATTTCTTGGATTTCTACCTTCTCTTGCTTTTCTTTCTCTAACTTCAAATGTACCGAAACCTACTAGTTGTACTTTATCTCCACCTGCTAACGCTTCTTCAACAGATTTAATAAATCCGTTAAGAGCTGCCTCTGCATCCTTTTTAGTTAAGTTGCTTTTTTCTGCTATACTAGCTACTAATTCAGCTTTGTTCATTAAAATTCCTCCTAAATAATTGTTTTTTAGTTAAAAACTATATGCTACAAATAAAAAGTATAACTTTTTATAAATGCCTAATTTTTTTGGCTTGATTCCAAAGTGCGTCCATCTCTTGTAAATTCATATCTTTTAATTCTTTACCCATTTTTTTTGCTTCTAACTCCATAATTTCAATCCTTTTGATAAATTTGTTATTTGTTCTATTTAATGCTACCTCAGGATTTACATTTATGAATCTACTTAGATTAACGACCGCAAATATTAAATCACCTAGCTCTTCCTCTACCCTTTCATGGCCACCACCAAATTTATCCATTGCATCTAGCACCTCATGGTACTCTTCTACAATCTTTTCTAGTGGACCTTGGATATCTTCCCAATCAAAGCCTATATCTGCGGCTCTGTCTTGGATTTTACTGCTTTTAAGTAATGCTGGTAGACTTGGTAGATCTTTTAATCTATCTGTAAGGCCTTCATATCCACGTTTGGAATCTTTCAACTTATTCCAATTATATACTACTTCGTTGGAATTATCTACATTTTTTTCTAAAAATATGTGTGGATGCCTATAAATTAATTTATTTGCTAAGGCTGAGGTTACCTCAACTAGATTAAATTCGCCTTCATCATAAGCAATTTGACAATGAAAAATAACCTGTAGTAGCAAATCACCTAGCTCCTCTATTAGATTATCTATATCATCATTATCAATGGCATCTACAACTTCGTATGCTTCCTCAATAACTGACTGCCTTATGGATTTATGGGTTTGTTCCATATCCCATGGACAACCATTTTCACTTCTTAATAACTTCATTATACCTATAAGATCACTAAAATCAAATACTTTTCTATTATTTTCTTCAATTTTAGGTATATATACACTTGTTAAATGTCCAACACCTTGAATTCTATCAAGTTCATATATAGGAATATTATTGACTATTTCTTCTCCTTCTATCCCTGCACTATGAATAACCCAGATACAATATTCATCTCCATAGATTTCTGAAAGAATAATCTTTAAATCAATTAAAATTCTTTGATTATAAACTTGAGTTATGATTGTATCAGAATTAAAATCAACAATTTGATTGTTAAATACAGTACCATCCACAATTTTTAATCCATGGATTGGATCTCTTCCTACAAGTTCGATTAATGGTTCAATAAAACTCATGCCTGAAACAATCTCTATTTCTACATCTTTCTTCAATAAAATCTCTACGGTTTTTTCTGCCACCATAGGATTTCCAGGTACATAATAGTTTATATCGCCATGTACTATGGTTTCAGCCATCAGATCATCTACTATTTTTTCATAAACCTTTTCAAAATCATCTTCAGTTTCATAAATATAATCATAGGATTTATAAGGTATGTTCTTGTCTTTAAAATATTCTACTGTAGGATGTTTCTCAGTTCTTAAATAATTATTGTTGCCACTATTTATTCTTTCAACAGCACCTAAAGTAAGTGAATCTACACTTCCAGGACCTAAACCTATTACGAAAATCTTCCCCATTTGTAATCTCCTCTTTACCTATTTCATCAAATTAAACTTATCTAGTTTTTTTGCTATTTTATCACCTTTAGGTAATAGTACTAAGTCTTCATTTGTTATAGTACCCGTAATTATCAATAATATAACATATACTATTACTCCAACTACTACAGAAAGTAGTGTAGATAAATTTGAACCTACAATGCCTAGAAGTCCTAAATAACTAATCCTAACCATAACAGCCATACCTATTGATGAAATTAACGGCTTCACAAATGTATCTAGATACTTAAACTTCATCTTGGTTATTACACTTAAAGATATTAAATCCAGTATGGATGCTATCATATAGGCAACTACAGTACTTATAGCTGCTCCTTTAATATTGAGACTTGGTATAACAGTTAATGTATAAGTTAAAGCTACTTTAAATAGTGCACCAATAAATAGATTAACTACTGGTATCAGTGGTTTACCTAAACCCTGTAGCATAGATGTTAAAGCTTGAACCAAGGTTAAAAATATTACTCCAAATGATAAATACTGTAATATTTCACCAATACTATTTATGGTCTCAGGAGTATTACTAAAATAAAGTAAAGAAATAATCGGTTTAGCTAATACAAATAATCCAAAAGCACATGGTAAGCCTACTAAGAGAGTCATACGGATACCAGAATTTATCAATCCCTCTATTTCTTTTTTTTGTCTTCTAGCCTTGGCATTTGATATAGCAGGTACTAAACTCATAGCTATTGAAATAGAAAATATCTGTGGTAAATTGATTAAAGTCTGAGCATAACCTTTTAATTGCCCATATAATTCATTTGCTTCCGCCTTGGTAAAATTGATGGTTTGTAGTCTTCTTATGACCAAAGTTGCATCTATGGCATCCATAATTGGTGCTATTGCAGCTCCAATGGTTATTGGAATAGCAATAATAAGCAAATCCTTTACAATGGCACTAACTTCATAATTATCATTTGAAATTGAAGTTCTTATTTCTTCATTTATTTCTTTTTTCTTAGATAAAAATACCATATATATAATGAGTGTCCCTGACATTGCCCCTATAGAACCACCAAAGGAAGCTCCTCCAGCAGCAACAGGTATACCGTAGCCTAATAATAAATATGTAATTACAAGTCCTATAATAACTCTAAAGAACTGCTCTCCAATCTGGGATAAAGCTGTTGGTACCATGTTCTGCCTTCCTTGAAAAAAACCCCTATAGGCAGCCATGATTGGAACAAAAAATAATGCAGGTACCAATGCTACTAAAGAATAGTATGCGTTGGGGTTATCTAGGGACTCAACTATTGATCTAGCATTAAATAATACAAAAATTGAGGTAAGTACCCCAGCTATAAATAGCCCTGTTAGTGCTACTTTAAATACTTTATAAGCACTTCTATAATCTCCTAAAGCACTTTTTTCAGATACTAACTTGGCGATGGCCACTGGAACCCCTGAAGTAGATATGGCTAACAAAAGTGTATAAAAAGGATATGCAGTCTGATAATATCCCATTCCTTCTGGTTTGATGATATTCCCAAGGGGAATTCTATATATCGCACCTAATATCTTAATTATTACACCTGCAATACCCAGTATTGCTGCGCCTTTCATAAAACTATTGCCCTTTGACATAGGTTTCACCTCTAATTATTATCTTAATTAAAATTTATCTTTAAGTTTACATTTATAGAACTCCCAATTTAATAAAGTTGGGAGTTTTAAAAGGTTTCTTATAACTTACATTATATAATATACCATAAGTACCTTATACAATAAAGAAAAATCGACATTAAAAATGTCATTCCGAGTATAACGAGGAATCTTATGTTTTAAAGACTACAAGATTCTTCGCTATTGCTTAGAATGACAATTATAGTTTTTTGGATGAACTTATCTACCAAAGATAGGTATCAGTTTTCCATTTGTTTTGATAAAAACTTTGATGCTGTTTCTATTAGCTTTACTTCAATATTACCCATTGGTGTATCCGGTTCCTTTGATAGTAATGTTATAGAGCCTATTGGATCACCTTGCATCACTATAGGGGTAATTGATTGAGACGAGTAAGTCTCTAAGTTATCATCTTCATAATACAACTTAATCGGTTTATTTTCTTCATCTGTTAAATAAGTAGTTCTACCTTCAATTACCTTTTCTAATTCAGGGCTAATTCTCTTTTCTAAATATTCTTTTTTTGAAGACCCGGATATGGCAATTATAGTATCTCTATCAGATATAATGGCTATATGCCCTGTATTTTCATATAAAGCCTCACAATACTCTTTAGAGAAATCATTTAATTCTCCAATAGGTGAGTATTTCTTTAATATTACTTGCCCTTCTCTATCAGTAAATATTTCCAGAGGATCTCCCTCTCTTATTCTTAAGGTTCTTCTTATCTCCTTTGGTATAACTACTCTTCCTAGGTCATCTATTCTTCTAACGATTCCTGTAGCTTTCACAACAAATCCTCCTTATACGATAAGTGTAGTAAGGTTATTATTCGACCAACAGGGTTTTTTTATACATCATTGTCATTTAATGTTCATTAAATAGATGATTTTACATGATATCCATATATATGGTTATTTTAGCTTTTTCCTCTAGCTCTTTAACATAATTTGCATACTCTTGATTCTTTAATAAGCCTGAAATTTCATCCTTTAATTCTTCAAAACTATCTTTTCTTTCATCTAAACGGATGATATGAAATCCTACATCTGTTTTAACTAAATTGCTTATTTCACCAACCTCTAGTTCAAATATAGTTTTCTCAAACTCAGGCACTGCTGCATATTTTCCCTTAACTATATATCCTAAATCTCCGCCGTTAACTGCAGATGTACTATCTTTTGATTCTATAATTACTAAGTCCTCAAAACTTTCTCCATTTTCTAATGCCTGAAGGACCCTATTTCCATCTTCTTCCGTACTTAGTAGTATATGGCTAGCTTTAAGTACTATTAAATCCTCTTTATTCTCATTAAAAAAATCTTCAGCTTCTTTTGCGTCTATCTCCACATTATTGATAAAGTGTTCACTATGCTTATTAAATAAAATATCATTTTTTGTATAACTTGTGAAATATTCTCTAGTCATTGAATTGGACTCTAAGAATTCCGCAAACTGCTCTTCGCCGCCTAGAGAATCAATAAGGTCCTCTAACCTTTCATTAACTTCCTCATCAGTAACACTAATTTCTTTAGCAACAGAATCTTGCTTTATTAATCTTTCAGCTATTAATGTATCTAATAACATTTCTTTAATTTCTGTTTCCAAAGTGCCTCCATCTGGCTCAACCCTTGTCAGTGCACCTTCTCCCAATTGTCTTTCATAGGTTTTTTTATAAATTTCAAACTCTACATCAAACTCTTCTTGGGTAATATCTTCGTCATTTACCCTTGCAACTACACCTTCAACATCATTTGCACACCCACTTAAGCCCATTGCAAAAACAAGTATCAAAGATATAATCAATATTTTTCTTCTAAAAAATATATTCAACTAAAACATCCTCTCTTTTTAAAATATAGATTATCATTTTATTATATATGATTTTATTCGACATTAAAACTATCAATTTTTTCTATCAGTGTTTTTAAGGATTCTAAGGCTTCGCCTTTATATCTATATTCTAAACAAGGCTCATTAGATAAGTTAAATACTAATAATTTTCCATATTCCTTAGACAAATATTGGATTAATTCAAGTGATAGCTTATCGCCTGATATTAAATCTAATTTTACAATATTTTTAGACTGAGAAATATTCTTGATATTATTTTTATTGGCTAGAGATTTTATATAGGAGATTTGCATTAGATTTCTAGTTTCTAAAGGAACATCCCCAAATCTATCTATCAGTTCATCCAGTAATTCACTATAGTCATCATAAGTCTCAACAGCAGCTATCTTCTTATATACCTCTATCTTTTGTTCTTCATCTATTATATATTTTTTTGGTATAAATCCACTTACATTTAAATCTATTGTCGTCTCTACTTTTTCTTCTACTGCTTCCCCTTTAAGATTACTGATAGCTTGGCTTAAAAACTTCACATATAGATCATATCCTATATCTTCAATCTGTCCATGCTGCTGCATACCTAAAAGATTTCCCGCCCCTCTAATTTCAAGATCTCTCATGGCGATTTTAAAACCCGATCCGAATTCAGTAAATTCCTTGATTGCCCTAAGCCTTCTTTCGGCAATTTCTGACAGAACCTTATTCTTTTCATATGTGAAATAACCATAAGCTATACGATTGGACCTTCCAACTCTACCTCTAAGCTGATATAACTGAGATAATCCCATCTTATCGGCGTCAAAGATAATAATTGTATTTACATTAGGTATATCTAATCCCGTCTCTATAATAGTTGTACATACTAATACGTCCTGTTCTTTATCATGAAAATCCATCATAACCTTCTCTAATTGCTTCTCAGCCATCTGTCCATGTCCTATTGCAAACTTAGCTTCTGGTACTAAAGCCCTAAGTTTTGAGGTCATCTTATCTATGGTTTCCACCCTATTATATACAAAGTATACCTGCCCGCCCCTTGCTATTTCCTTTAAAATGGCATCTCTTATCATCTGCTCATTAAATTCCACAACATAGGTCTGGATAGGATATCTTTCCTCAGGTGGTTCTTCTATAACTGACATATCTCTAATTCCAACCATAGACATATGAAGTGTACGGGGTATTGGTGTTGCTGTCAAAGTAAGGACATCTATATTTTCCTTCAGCTTTTTTAGTGCTTCCTTATGTTTTACACCAAATCTTTGCTCTTCATCTATGATGAGTAAACCTAAGTCCTTGAACTTTACATCCTTGGACAATAATCTATGGGTACCTACTACTATATCCACAACTCCTTTACCAATTCCCTCCACTGCAAGCTTTATTTCCTTAGGGGATTTAAATCTACTTAATAATGCAGGTTTTATTGGAAAATCTCTAAATCTTTCCACCATAGTATTATAGTGTTGTTGAGCAAGTATTGTAGTTGGCACTAATATAGCGACTTGTTTTCCATCCATTAAAGCTTTAAATGCTGCCCTTAGTGCAACTTCTGTCTTTCCATAGCCAACATCACCACATAGCAATCTATCCATTGGCTTTGGCTTTTCCATATCCTTCTTTATTTCTATAATAGAGTTAATCTGACCATCTGTCTCCTCATAGGGGAATAGATCCTCAAATTGTCTTTGCCATGGTGTATCCTTACTAAATGAATAACCTTTATAGGTCTCTCTTTTAGCGTATAACTCAATTAAATCTTGGGCCATTTCTTCTACAGCTTTTTTCGCCCTAGTTTTTGTTCTTTGCCAATCTCCACTATTTAATTTATTGACTTTAGGTTTAGCAGTATCTGCACCGATATACTTTTGAATCAAATTCATCTGATCAATAGGTATATATAGTTTATCCTGCCCTTTATACCTTATAGTCAAATAATCCTTCTTGACGCCTTGGATATCAAGCTGCTCTATACCTTCATACTGGCCAATACCATGACTTTCATGGACAACATAAGAACCAATAACTAAATCTGAGATATTAAGGATATTATCCTTTGATTTTTTCTTTCCAGGTCTATTCTTTTTCTTTTGGGCACCAAAAATTTCCTTATCACTAATTACTACTAATTTTATAGTAGAATATTCAAACCCACTCTCTACACTACCTGTAGTTATAAACAGTTGCCCTGATTTTATCTCTGAGTCTTTATCTTTACTAAATGTACTTTCAATTCCAAATTCTTGTAGATTTTTTTGTAGCCTAAGCCCTCTTTCTTCAGTTCCAGAAAGAATAACAATTTTATATCCTCTATATTTATAATGATTGATATCCTCAACTAATAAATCCATTTTATTATGATAATTTGTCATGGATTTAACTGTAAAATTGTGTATTGATTTACCTTGAATATCCTGGGTTGCTCGAAGTAGTGTACTACTTACTACAACCGTTTTCTTTAGGATTTCTGGTAGTAATTCCTTATATTCATAATCTATGGATGTATGGGCAGAGAGAATTTCCCCAGCTTCTAATAAATCAGTCGTCTTCATATATAATTCTTGTCGAATATGGTTGGCTCTTTCTTCGATCCTTTTTGGTTCATCTATAAAGATTAAGGAATCCACATCAATATAATCCATCAATGAACCAAGATAATCCTCTGGTATAAAAGGCAGAACCATATGTCTATTAGAAATATAGGATTTCTCCTCTAATAGCTCTAAATATCTTCCATACTTCTCCAGTGCCTTATCTTGATAATTGTGACTTTTTAATTCATTTTTTAGATTGTTATATATAATATCTCTAAACTCATCTAAAATTAAGACTTCTTTAACAGGAGTGATTTCAATATCATCCATAACGTCCAATGACCTTTGTGTAATTACATCAAAGGTTCTAATGGAATCTACCTCATTATCAAAAAGCTCAATCCTAAAGGGATTAGGGCAATTTGGTGAATATATATCTATTATTCCACCCCTTATAGAAAACTGTCCTACTCCTTCCACCATATGAACTCTTTCATATCCTGCATCTACTAGACATTCAAGTAGATGCTCTATATTGAGTTCCTCTCCAAATTCAATTTTTTTAGTATATCTTTCATAGACTTCTCTGATAATAATCTTATCTAAAAGAGATTCTAAAGAAGCAATTACTATTATTTTTTCTCCAGCTAATAATTTAGATATCACCCTTAATCGTTGATTCAAATTTTCATAACTGGATGCATCTATATCGTAAAAGAGTTTTTCTTTTTTGGGAAATAACTCTACATTTTCATTCCCAAGATTTCTTATATCCTCATATAATCGTCTACTTTTTGATTCATCATAAGTAACAAGAAGTATTTGTTTCTCCAAATGCTCATTTAAACCATAGACAAAATGTCCTAAATCTTCATCTATTAATCCATAGGTGAAAATAGGACTGATATCATCTTTTATATCTTTAAGTAGATTCTTATAGGGCTCCATATTCATTAAAGGGTCAAGCAAAAAATTCTTCATTATACTCTACTCCTTGTGAAATACCTTAAGCCCAGGTTTAGTCCTGGGCCTTGTTTGATTTAGTATTAAATTTATTCATTGCAGATTCTATATCTTCTTGAATGATTGCTTCAACGGCTTCTGCAGCCTTTGATATTGAGTCTTCTATATCAGGGGTTTCCTCTTTGGAAAACCTACTTAAAACAAAATCCGCAAGATCTTGTTCTGGGTGTTTCTTTCCTATACCAATCTTTACCCTAGGAAATTTATCCTCTTGTAAATGATATATGATTGATTTTAGGCCATTATGACTGCCTGCACTTCCTTTTGCTTTTATTCTAATATCAGCAAATCCAATATCTATATCATCAACTATAACTATTATATCTTCTACAGGCAATTTATAAAACTGAGTTAATTCTTTTACAGTGATACCACTATTATTCATATATGTTTGTGGCTTAACTAGTATCACCTTTTCTCTTCCGATCAATCCTTCGCCATAAACTGATTTGAATTTAATTTTATTTAAGTCAATATTGTTTCTTTTAGCTATTAAATCTATAGTATTAAAACCTACATTATGCCTAGTATTAGTATAGTCTTTTCCTGGATTTCCTAATCCCACCACAACGTACAAATTATCATCTCCTGCATTAATCAAAAATTATACTAATTGATTCATTTGTATTGATTCTTCTAATAGCCTCTGCAAATAGTTCAGCTACAGTCACCACTTCAATCTTATCTCCCTTATAGGATTCTGTCAGTGGGATCGTATCTGTAATTATAAACTTTTCCATTTCAGAGTTTTCTAATCTTTCAATTGCTGGACCAGATAATACTCCATGAGTAGCACAACCATATACTTTTTTAGCACCAAATTTCTTTAAGGCAGATGCTGCTTGACAAATAGTCCCAGCTGTATCTATGATGTCGTCAACTAAGATTACATCTTTACCTTCTATATCTCCTATAACATTCATTACTTCAGATACATTAGCCTTTGGTCTTCTTTTTTCTATAATAGCTATAGGCAAATCAAGTACATTAGCAAAGTTCCTAACCCTAGTTACCCCACCTAAATCCGGTGATACTACTACTGTCTCAGGAGTGACGATGTCTTTAAAATAACCAGCCAATAGCGGTACAGCTGTTAGATGATCCACTGGGATATTGAAGTATCCTTGGATTTGTCCAGCGTGTAAATCCATCGTGATAACTCTATCTGCTCCTGCTACCGTTAGAAGATCTGCAACTAATTTTGCGGTAATCGGCTCCCTTGCTTTTGTCTTCCTATCTTGTCTGGCATATCCATAATATGGAATAACCGCATTTATTCTTCCTGCTGAGGCTCTCTTACAAGCATCTATTAGGATCAAAGTCTCCATAAGGTTATCATTTACAGGAGTACAAGTTGGTTGGACAATATAAACATCCATTCCCCTTACTGTTTCACCAATATTTAGATTGATTTCTCCATCACTAAAATGTGTAACATCACTTTTAGCCAGTGGAACTCTTAGTTCATTAGAGATTTTTTTTGCTAATTGAATATTTGCATTACCTGCAAGAAGTTTTATACCACCTAGGCATAAATTCATTATTCTTTCTCCTCCTAAAGTTAAAAATTTATATTATTTTTTTAAATCTTTTTTTTCTACCCAATTAAGTTTGTTGACTTGATGAGCTCTGGCAATTGATAATGCTCCTTCTTCAACATCTTTATTGATAGTAGAACCTGCTGCTACATATGCCCAATCTTGAATGTTTACAGGTGCCACTAGGTTTGAGTTACTTCCTATAAATGCATTGTTACCCACTTTAGTTATCTGTTTATCTTTTCCATTGTAGTTAACAAATATGACTCCGCATCCAATATTGACATTTTCCCCTACTTCTGCGTCCCCTATATAGGCTAGATGACCTGCTTTAGAATTATCTCCTAAGGTAGAATTTTTGGTTTCGACAAAATTTCCTATTTTTACATTTTTACCTATGATACTCTTAGGTCTTAAATGTGCATTCGGACCAATCGTTGTTCCAAACTCAACTATACTATCTTCTATTAACGAAGATTCTATCACTACATTATCATCTATTTTACTATTCACTATTCTACTATTAGATCTTATTACACAATCACTACCTATTGTAGTGTCCCCTTCAATAAAAGTGTTTGGATAAATTATGGTATCACATCCAATGTTAACCCCCTCTTCAATATATGTAGAATCCGGATCAATCATTGTAACTCCATTTAACATATGCTCTTCATTTATCCTCTTACGCATAATTTCCTCACTAAAGGATAATTGGACTCTGTTATTAATTCCATGAATCTCTGTAGGATCCTTTATTATATATGCACCTACATTATAACCTTCATCTTTTAAAATTTCTATAACATCTGTTAAATAAAATTCACCTTGAGCATTATTATCATCTATATTCTCAAGACCATATTTTAACATCTTTCCATTGAAACAGTATATTCCTGAATTGATTTCATTTATTTGTTTTTCTTCATCAGTTGTGTCTTTTTGTTCTACAATTCTAGAAATATTACCGATTTCATCCCTTATGATTCTACCATAACCCATAGGATCATCTAATAGAGCTGTTAATACAGTACAGCCATATCCACCTTTATTGTGATAATCAAATAGTTTATCTATAGTTTCTTTTGTAATAAGTGGAGTATCTCCACAAAGAACCAAAACTGTACTATCATCATGGATATGTCCCATACCTTGCATGACTGCGTATCCTGTACCATATGGAGCATCCTGGCCAACAGGTTGATTTTCAAAGAATATATCTTTGCCTTTAAAGTACTCAGTGACTTTATCTCCCCCATGTCCAACGATTACCACATTTTTTTGTACATCTGCACTTTTACTTGCATTTATTACATACTCTAGTATAGGTTTTCCGCAAATTTTATGCAATACCTTTGGCAACTTTGATTTCATTCTTGTACCTTCTCCTGCCGCAAGAATTATTGAAATATTCATCTTTACACCTCTTTTAAATTTTCAATATAATTAATTCAATATAATTATATTATAAGAAAGCCTTAATGTACAATAAGACTTTATATCGCAGTCTCGCATCACAATTTTATTTGTTCCTTTCACTCACATAAAATTGTCCTTCCATGACTCCATATTTTATTCCTACGGAGTAGATTAATGTTGGAGCTCGTTGCGGTTGACCTACCATCGATTTTCAGAAAAAGACTGAAAATCGGGTTAGCAACATTAATTTGCCCCGCAGGGTATTGTTTAGGAGTCCTGGATGGAGGTATACAAAGTAAAAAGAGCCCGAAGGCTCTGATTACTCTGTAGCTAAACTTTTTTCATATTCAGCAAAAACGGCTTCCTGAATTTTTTGACGAGTGGTGGCATTAATAGGGTGAGCAATGTCTCTAAATTCACCATCTGCCATTTTTCTACTAGGCATAGCAATAAATAATCCATTTTGACCATCGATAATTTTAATATCGTGAACTACAAATTCATCATCAAAAGTTACAGATACTATAGCCTTCATTTTCCCTTCCTCTGTTACCTTTCTTACCCTAACGTCAGTAATCTTCATTGTCTTTCACCACCTTCCATAGAAGCAAAATGTTACTTAAACTATGTATTCTTTAAATATTCAAAAAGTCCTTCTTTTTTGTAAAAATATTTTTAATTATTTATTAAAATTTTTATTAATCTTTATCTTACGCTGTAAATTGTTCTTTTAATTAATTTTTGATATGATATAATCAATCAGTAGCAAATTAAATTAATTAGAATACAATAATATTATTATATATCTTGGTAATAATAAAAAAGAAAACCAATATAAATTGAAATTATTCGATATAAATAGAAGACATATAAATAGGAGGAAATCTTATGTTTAATTTTGTTTTAGAAAATCATAAGTATAGCCATGTACATTTTATCGGCATCGGTGGCATAAGTATGAGTGGGTTAGCTGAAATCCTACTTAACAAGGGTTACAAAGTTTCAGGTACAGATACAAAGTATAACCCAATCATCCAAAGATTAGAGAATTTAGGAGCGAAGATCTACATAAATCATAATAAAAACAATATACTTGGCGCTGACTTAATCATTTATACAGATGCAATCTCACCTGATAACGAAGAACTACTGGCAGCATTTGAATCAGGTATAGATACTACTGATAGAGCAACTTTCTTAGGGGCATTGATGAAGAACTATCCTTATTCAATTGCTGTATCAGGTACACACGGTAAAACTACAACCACCAGTATGATAGCTACCATAACGAATCACGGTGTATTAGACCCTACAGTCCTTTTAGGTGGAGAACTTGATGATATTGGTGGCAATGTGAAATTAGGTAGTGATAAGTACATCCTAACAGAAGCCTGTGAGTACAAGGCAAATATACTAAAATATTTCCCTACTACTGCAATTATACTAAATATAGATGAAGACCATCTTGATTACTTTAAAGATATGGACCATATTATCGATACATTTGTACAATATGGAAAGAACTTGGGGGAAGATAGTAATTTAATAATTAACGCTGATGATCCACATTCTCATAATGTAGTTGAAGCAACGAAAGCAAATGTAATAACATTTGGAATCAACAATGATTGTGATTTTAAAGCTGAGAATATTGTGTTTTCAGATGATGGGTATCCATCCTTTACACTAAATATTAAAAATAAAGAACATTACAAAGTTGAATTACACGTAATGGGTAAACACAATATATATAATTCCTTAGCATGTATAGCAACAGCATATTTACATGGTGTTAGTATGAGTGATATCATCACACATCTATCCCTATACACAGGAGTTCATAGAAGGCTTGAACTAAAAGGATATATTAATGGAGTAAAAATTATTGACGATTATGCTCATCATCCAACAGAAATCCAAGCTACACTATCAGCAATAAATAATAGTTCATCAGGAAAAGTATATTGTATATTCCAACCTCATACTTTTACTAGAACAAAAATATTGTTAGATAGTTTTTCTGAATCCTTTAAGTATGCAGATCAAGCAATTATCACCGATATTTATGCTGCTAGAGAATTTGATAATGGAGATATTCATTCAAAGGATTTGGTAAATGCTGTCAATAATAAATCAGGAAATGCGATTTACTTGGAGACATTTGAAAAAGCTGAGGAATATCTATTAAATAGCATTAAGGATGGGGATATTGTAGTAACCATGGGAGCAGGAAATGTTTACTTAATAGGCGAATCCATACTTAAACAAAATAGACAAGAAAACAAGGAAAAAGCTGCAGTTTGAATAATAAAGCAATCATAAAATGGATGGATATTAGATAAAGTCTAATATCCATCCATTTTTATCGCATTTATTTTACATTATATATTTCTTCTAGCATTGTTTTTATATCTCTATCATTATAGATATAATAGGAATAGATTCTCCTATTTACCTCTCTAAAATCAGACTTTCCTGGTAATAGTCTAAACTGTATATCTTCACTGGATATTCCTATTATATTACGTCCATATGAAAGAGCATCTAAAAATTTTACATCTGTATCCACATATTTTAGTCCTCTAGTTATTACAGTAATTGCGTTATCCATTGCTTTGGAAGCAAATGCCTTCAGAAAATCTTGTTGGGCTTTTATACGACCCAAATCTCCATCATGATAGCCTGTTCTGTTATTTCCTTTTCTATATCTAATAAAATCCAATGATTGTTTCCCATCTAAAATTTGATTGCCTGCCTTGATATCTATATCAAGAGGGGGCTTGGAAGTCGGATCCCTATATCTCATATGAAAAGGTACATCCATTTCAACACCACCTACTAAATCAACGATCTTTTCTACACCTTCATAATCTATCATTACATTGTGATGGATGGGTATTTCCGGTAGTATATAAGATATGGTTTTCTTTACTCCATCAACTCCATGGTCATAATATACGCTGTTAATTTTTCTTTTTTCGCCATCGTTGTAGCCCTTTCTATGGACATATGTATCCCTTGGAATAGCTATCAAATCAAATCTCTTGCTATCCTGACAGAAGGATGCAAGTATTATAGTATCACTTCTCGTATCTTCCAAACCTAAAATCAAAAAATTAATTCGATTGCTATTTAAAAAAGCCTCCTCAAGAGAACCAAACTCCTCTGGCTCCTTTGGCGCTACTTCTAGTTTTGAAATTATAGTCTCCGGAACATTGATATTCTCAGCAAAACCTATACCAATATTACCTTCAAGCTTTTCATTGTTTTGTTGAATATAAACATTGGCTCCAATGTAGAAGGCAACAAAGAAGAATAAAAAAGATACAATAAAGACCTTTAGGAAAGTTTTCATCAAAAAACACCTTTCTAAAATAATATATCCTTTATTGTATCCATAAATTTAGTTTACATTCTTAATAACCAGGCTTTCCTAAAAGCTGAAACATATTTTTCTTGTATTCTTCTACTCCAGGCTGATCATATGGATTGACGCCTAGGAGATAGCCTGATACGGCACAAGCTTTTTCAAAAAAATATATCAACTTCCCAAAATAATACTCATTTAATTCTGGAACATCTATAATTAGATTTGGCACATTACCTGATATGTGAGCCTTTAAAGTCCCTTCAAAAGCTTTTTTATTTACTAAATCCAAACTTTTACCTGCTAGGAAATTAAGTCCATCTAAATTATCCTCTGAACTTTTTAATATTATATCCCTTTCTGGTTTTTTAATATTTATAGTTGTCTCAAATAAATTTCTCCTACCATCCTGAATATATTGGCCCATAGAATGTAGATCTGTAGTAAAGTTTACTGATGCAGGAAATATTCCCTTCCCATCTTTGCCTTCTGACTCACCGTATAGTTGTTTCCACCATTCTGATAAATAGGTTAAAGCTGGCTCATAATTAACTAAAATCTCTATATCTTTACCTTTATTGTATAAAATATTCCTAACAACTGCATATTGATAAGCAGGATTTAAATTGATATCCACATTGGCATACTCTTCTTCACCAGATAAAGCACCTTCTAGTAATTTATCTATGTCTAATCCAGCAACTGCAATAGGTATTAGTCCAACAGGAGTCAGTATAGAGTATCTTCCACCTACATCATCAGGTATTACAAAACTTTCATATCCTTCTATGTTCGCAAGTTCCTTTAAGGCACCTTTTTCCTTGTCAGTAGTAACTATAATTCTCTCTTTAGCCTCTTCTTTTCCATACTTTTCTTCAATATATTCTTTAAATAGTCTAAATGCAATAGCTGGTTCTGTTGTGGTTCCAGACTTAGATATTACATTTAGGCTAATATCTTTCCCTTCAATTGTCTCAAATAAGTCTAGAATATAAGTACTAGAGATGTTTTGTCCTACATAATAAATCTCTGGTGTTTTTCTTGTCTCTTTAGAAATTTCATTGTAAAATGTATGGCTCAAAGCTTCAATACAAGCCCTGGCTCCTAAATAAGAGCCACCTATACCTATTACTATAAGTACATCTGAAGATCCTTGTATTTTCTTAGCTACATTGTGAACTCTTTGTAACTCTTCTTTGTCAATCTTACTTGGCAGATCAAGCCATCCTAAATACTCACTTCCTGGTCCCTTTTTTGTGTGTAATTGATTATGACTTTCATTGAGAAAATTAATCATATTCTCGATTTCTTGTTCTTTTAAAAATCCATTAGAGTAATCAAACTTAATACTCATGTGTTTTCCCCCTTTTTATATAGAAAAGTTTTTAAGAAAGACCTAGAATAATATTCTAGGTCTTTTATCCCATTACTTCCAAAAGGACAATTGCAAAATCATCCTGTTGTTCTCCCCAACTGTGATTAATAATTTTGTCTTCTATTATATTTAAAATATTATTTGGATGTTCTTTTATAATGTTTAAAACTTCATCCAAACCAAATTCATTACCTGAGCTATCTCTTGCTTCTGTAATTCCATCGGTGTATAAAAGAATTTTGTCTCCTAACTCTAATTGTACACTTTTTTCTTCATAATCTATCTTATCAAATAATGATGTTATAGGGTAACCCTTATTATAAAGTAGTTTTAGATCATTATCGTTGTATCTTATAGGAATACAATTGTGTCCAGCATTTACATATCTAAACTCCCGAGTATTTCGATTATATATTCCATAAAATATTGTAAAATAATTATCGACTTCTAAATTTAAAGATAAAAATCTTCTGTGAAGTTCACTTAGTGCATCTGATGGATTTTTTATATCATCTTTCATGACTCTCATAGATTGCCTAATGAACATCGTCATCATTGAAGCTGCAATTCCTTTTCCTGAGACATCACTAATATAAATCCCAATATTGTCATCGTCTATATTGAACATATCAAACATATCACCACTAAGGATTTCTGAAGGTTTGTAGATATAGTCTAGCTTGACACTTTCACTGACACCTTTTCTTGGTAATATCTTCTCCTGAATTCTTTTTGCAAATTGAAGATCTTTATTAATCTTTTTATTTTTGCCTATAAGTTCCAACTCCAGTTTTCTTTCTCTTGTTACATCTCTAAAAACCTCGACAGCAGCATAAATATTACCATTAGAATCCTTGACCGGTGAACTTTTGACTGAATAAAAATTTCCATATATCTTCTCTTCTTTTTGAATCACTTCTCCAGTTTCTATACTTCTTTTCGTTATGCAGAAGTTACAGTTATTCAAACCACAATGGGAAGCACTACATGGAATACCAACAATTTCATCTCCAAGCTCTTCTTTCATTGACTTGTTAGCATATACAATAACGCCTTCTTTATCTACTACTCTTACCCAATCTGCTATTCCTTCTAAGACATGATAATCTAAAACTCCATAATGCTTTGTTTCTATTTCCATCGATAATTCGCCTTTTTCTATCATATTATCACCTTTTATTAATATTTGGTAAATAATATACATAATTACTAATCTTTCTATTCCTAGGTTAACATATATTGTATAGTAAATATGAGATTTTATCCATAGATTTATTATTACATATTTGTTACAATTAGTACTTTACTTCTACCTGGTCTTCTTCCAAGAACCTAGCTATTGCATATAGTGTATCAGATAGTCTGTTTACATACTTGATTACCAGTGGATTGATATCTGCTACTTTTGATAGAGATATAATCCTTCTCTCTCCTCTTCTACAGACTGTTCTTGCAACGTGTAAATAAGCAGATCTTTTGCTTGATCCTGTTACTATAAAACCCTTAGGGTTGTTGAGTTTACCCATATAAAAATCCACTGTTTTTTCTAAATCTGCTATATCTTCATCCATAATATGGTGTTTGATCTTTGTTTGATCTTCCGTTGCCAAATTTGATGCTACTGTAAATAATTTATTCTGTATATTTTGTAGTATATGATATATATCGTCATCTTCCACATAATTTTTAGTTAAACCTATCCATGAGCCTAGTTCATCAATCGTACCATAAGATTCTACTCTAATATCATCTTTAGAAACTCTTTTGCTATCAAATAATGATGTTTCGCCTTTGTCCCCAGTTTTCGTATAGATATTCATGTGTATTCCTCCTATTCATCTTTTGGTGGTCTTGGTCCATAATATTGATAATAATCAACCTTTATCCTTCCATTGTAAAGCTTTCTTTTTCTGTCTGCTTTTTTACCATATAATTTTTCAAATTCTTCCTCAGCTGTTATCACATATAGTGACCAGGTTTTAAACTCATCAAACTTTGTACCTAAATCTTTATAAAGCTGGTGAACTTCTTCTCTTTCTCCCATTCTTTCACCATAAGGTGGGTTTGTAATAACTACCCCATATTCATCTTTTAGATCAACATCTCTCATATCCTTCATAAAAAAAGCTATATCCTCTTCAAGACCTAAATTTGCTGCATTGTCCCTAGCTCTAAGAATTGATCTTTTGTCTACATCGCACCCTAAAATTTGTAGTTTTGTTTCATTATCTATGACGCTAAATGCTTCTCTTTTAACATCTGTCCAGTATTCTCTATTGATTCTTGGCCACTCTTCTGATGCAAAATTTCTATCAAGTCCTGGTGCTATATTCCTACCTATCATCGCTGCTTCTATTGGAATAGTGCCTGAGCCACAAAATGGATCAAATAGGACCCTATTTTTGTTCCAATAACTGAGCATTATCATGGCAGCAGCTAAAGTTTCTTTAATCGGTGCGTCTCCTGCTCTATCTCTATACCCTCTTTTGTGTAAACCCTCACCGGATGTATCTATGGTTATGGTAGCTATATCCTTTAATAAGG
>JAAYGX010000230.1 GCA_012735585.1 Tissierella sp. | reverse complement strand
GTTGTAAAAGAAAAAGGATATGTTCCTTCCAAGTCTGAATTAGACAATCAATATTCGTTCTTTAATGGTAATTTAAAAAAGCATTTTGGTAACTACGCAAAGATGTGCAAGGAATTAAACATAGACCAGCCTCACCCAACGCCTACAACCGTAACAGAAACCGATGAGGAACTAATTGAAATGTATAAAGAATTTTCAGAAAAATTAGGTCATCCAGCAACAATAAAAGATTTAGATACGTCTGACGAAATTTACAATTCGGATGTGTTTGTCACACGATTTGGCAGCATTAATGAGTTAAGAAAGATATGTGGATTTAAGCCGGGAAAATCAAGAAAAAAATATACAAAAGAAGAAATTAAAAATAAGTTGATTCAAGTCTATAAAGAAAACGGAGGTAGGATCTCTCAAAAACAATTATCAAAAATAATTCCACAATCCACTGTATTAAGATACTTTAAAACAACAAGATTAAGTGATGTCTGGAATGAAATTGAAAAAGAATTGGAAATGAAATAAGTAATAAAGAAAAGGAGTGAAAAGCTATTCTCTTAATGTCATATGATTGATATTGGTATGTTAGATGGGGTTGTTCGCAATAAATATGAGAATTGAAAATTGTTAAATGGGGGATGTTTGAATATGAGTTTAAAAATAGGCGATAAAGTGCGTAATATACATGATAATACAGAAGGTTATTTGGCTTATTCGCAATTTGGTGCAAGTGTTGTGGGGTGGATCGAAGATGAGGCTGGAAATAAGATTCATTTTCAAACACTTGGCACATCGTTGAAAGAGTTAGAAAAAGATTGGGAAAAGATTGATAAATTCATATATAATATGAGTGATCATAATTAAAACTAAAATAAATAAAACTGATTGCTTGCGGACAAGTAACAGTCAATAAAAAATATCGCTGGCATTTTTTTTAAAAATTTTTAAATAAAATTATAATGTATATATGTCATAAAAGTGATGATGATAAATGGATTTTTGATGTAATCGAAGGGTTTGTGATGAAGGAGATAAAGGAGCAAGCGCAAGACCGTCTTGTAAGTATTTTTGTTAATAAAAAAGGGGAAGAGAGGGAGGTAATTCAGACTAATGATGAAATAATAATAAGGTATGAGAGATGAATTAAATAAAAGCATAACAGCCAACTGAAAATATCGCTGGATAAAATTCAAAAAGAGAGTAGTTTACATGTGTTGTGATAAACTTGAATAGGGATTTTAAATTAGAAAAGGGGGTGGTAGGATGATTCCAGTTTATCAAAAGGATGGAATAATTAGATACTATAGTGAAGATGAAATAGATGTTATAATAATCAATTCTGATAATGTGAGCAAGTTATCAGACTATAACGATGGTGTAAATATATATTTTAGAGATGGCTCAGTTATGTTTGTCAGCAATGCAACTACTGATGGGATTAGTATTGAGTTTGAATCCAAAGATAAAACAAGCTCATAACAGCCAACGTTTAATATCGCTGGTATTTTTTTAAAAATTTTTAAATAAAATAATTAGTTTTTAAGGAGTTCTATATGAATAAGAATGATTATAAGAAAAGACAAGCACTTGAACAAGCGTTGAGGGAATATAAAGATCAAACTGGTATAGATTATATGAAGTGGCTTATGGGTGATGAAAAGGAACGTATGAGATATAAATTCTTAAAATGGCAAGAACGAATGAATGAGATTAAGAATAATACAGATGAGGAGGAATTTATTAATGAATAGAATTAAATTAAGAGACAATATTGATTTAAACAGTGTACTTGAAGGTTTTAAAGATAATAGTGATTTTTTTGAACTAAAATG
>JAAYGX010000226.1 GCA_012735585.1 Tissierella sp. | reverse complement strand
TCCACCGCGACGTAGGCCACCCACACGCTGTCGCCCATGCGCACGGAAGCGGCGGCGCCGGCGTCGACGTGACCTTCGTCCTGGACGCGGAGCTCTTCCGCCGGCGCCGGGCCACCCTGGCCGCCGGGCAGCGGGTGTACGTGGACAGCGGCATTCTCGCCCAATGCAAAGCGCCAACCAGCGCCGGCCCAAACGCCGGCGCCGCCCCGAACGCCGGGGCCGCCGCGGCGCGCCACGCCGACGTGCGGCCGCTGCCGCTGAGCCCGCTGGCGGCCCACCTGCCGGCGTACGCCGGCGGCGAGCGGCTGGTGGCGCTGGGCATGCTCACCTGGATGTACGGGCGGGATCCCGACATCATGCGCCGGCTGCTGGAAAACGAGCTGGCCGGCCGCGGCGGCCGCGTCGTCAGCGCGGCGCTGCGGCTGTTCGAGCTGGGCTGGCGCGAGGCACCCCGCTGGGTGGACTGCCGCTTCGACACGGTTGCGGCCGACGCACCGCCCGTCCCGTCGCCGGCGGCCGGGGGCGTCATGGACGGCCGGGGCGCCATCGTTTCGGCCGCGCTGTTTGCGGGCGTGAACGCCTGCTCGGCGACGGACCACCCGCTGGCCCAGAGCGTGGCCCAGCTGTTTGCGGAACACGGCGGCCGCGTCGCGGCGCCCGAAAGCCCGGGGCCCGGCCCCGGGTTCCTGGGCGATGTGGTGGAGGGCCGGGATCCGGCCGACTGCGACCGGCACTTGGGCCCATCGGCCGCGGCCGAGGGCTTCTCCTCGCGCCCCCGGGTCATTGTGCGCCTCACCCGCATCCGCGGCGACGGCGAGCCGCGCCTCCCCGCCTGGCGCGCCCCGCTGGGCATCGGCGGCGGCTGCCCGGCGGTGAAGGCGGCCGTGGGGCGCGCGGGCCGCGGGGCGGAGCCCGCAGTCCTGGTGCCCACCACGGTCGACGAGTGCTTCGCGTACACGAGGACGGCCGTGCGCATCGCCGGGCAGTACCGCCGCGACGTCATCGTTCTCGTGGACGCGCTGCTTTTGGATACCGTGCAGGGATTGGCCCCGGGCCCGCATCCGCACAGTTTAGACGACCAAGCCTTGTTCGGGCCCGGGGCCTTGCTTGAGGCTCAACCCTGGGCGGGCGTGGCCGGAGACGGCGGCGACCCGCAGGCCGCGGCCCGCGCCGCGGCGGAGGACCTCCTCCATCGCCTGCAGCTGGCCGAGGCGCCGCTGGAAACGTTCGTCGAGCCGTGCACCGTTTTCGGCGGGGATGAAGGCGACGTGCTGCTGGTGGGCTGGGGCGCCACCCGGGGCCCGGTGGAGGAGGCGGTGCTGCGCCTGCGGGCCCGGGGGAAGGCCGTGTCGGCCCTGCATTTGCGCACGCTGCGGCCGCTGCCGGCCCGGCTGGCCGAGACCTTGTCTCGCTTCCGCCGCATCGTGGCCGTGGACGTCGCCGAAGACGGGCGGGAAGCCGCCGCACGCCTGCGCCACTTGACGGCGCTGCTGCGCGCCGCCCCGGCAGCCGCCGGCGGCGAGGGAGGCGCGAGCCGTCTCGCCCGGCGGCTGACGGCCCACGCGTTTTGCTGCAACCGTCCGCTGCGGCCCGGCGCCGTGGTCGAGTTGGTCCTCGGCCTGGACGGCCCGGGGCCGGACCGCACGCGAACGTTCCGTTGACGCCTAACTGACGCCTAACGCCGGCGCAGAAACGCCGGCCGGCCGTCGCCGTCCAGCGGCTGCCCGTCCGGATCGACGAAGCGCACGTCGAAGGGTTCGTCGGGCAGCTGGTCTTTCGCGACGGGAACCGCATCGTACGGATACGTAAACGCCTGGGTCACGAACTCGTCGGGGCCGGGCCGGCGCCGGGCCACGGTGACGGTCACCACGGGGCGCGACTCCTTCTTGTCTCGAGCCTCCTGGACTTCGACCCGCACGATCCGGATCGCGTAGCCCCCGGTGCTGGCTTCGCCCAAGTAGGCGACGACGACGGCGGTGTCGCCGGCCGCCAGCCACTCCTCCATTTGCTGTCCCGCCTGGCGCCACACGGGGTCGGGCAAAGCCGCCCGCGCCCGCCGCAGGTCCGTTTCGTCCAGCAGCAGCGCGACGTACTGGTCCCGGAACGAGCCGCCCGTCCAGCGCCAGCCGGGCACGTCGGTTTCGTAGATGATCCGGGAGGAACCGTTGCCCGAGGCGGTCAAGAGCCATCCCGCCCCGGCGGCCAGCAAGAGCCCCAAAAGCAACAGCCTGGACC
>JAAYGX010000123.1 GCA_012735585.1 Tissierella sp. | reverse complement strand
GGAGTATATCCTTATATGCTACAGCACTTGCTGGAGCTTGCTTAGGTTTTCTAATGCACAACTCATACCCTGCTAAGGTATTTATGGGGGATACAGGTTCTCTGGCCTTAGGAGGAGCAGTGGCAACTATAGCCATACTGTTAAATCTTCCACTGATACTTCCTATAGTAGGAGGTATATATTTTGTTGAAACATTATCTGTAATTATTCAGGTATTATCTTTTAAACTCACTGGTAAACGAGTGTTTTTAATGAGTCCGCTCCATCATCATTTTGAACATAAAGGGTGGAAGGAGACAAAAATAGTTGCTGTATTTTGGTTTACTACAGTTATACTATGTTTGATAGGTATGTTTTCCCTAAAAAATATGATTGGGTGATAATATGGAATTGCTAAATAAAAATATTTTGGTCATAGGTTTAGGTATATCTGGTATATCAACAATTAAGGCCCTTGACAGGTTAGGAGCTATTATTTGGGTTACAGATACAAAGACTGAGGAAGAACTGAAGGATGTTTTTACAGCCTTAGAAAATATTCCTATTATTAAGCGATTAGGCGTAAGTAATTTCAACCTAAAACAAATAGATTTAATTGTTAAAAGCCCAGGAGTACCACCTCATATTCCTATAATTCAAAATGCAATAAGTGAAGGAATTGAAGTAATAACTGATATAGAATTAAGCTATAGGCTTAAAATTTCAAATAATTTCATTGGTATAACCGGTACAAATGGTAAGACCACTACAACAACATTAGTAGGAGAAGTATTTAAAGCTGCAGGTCTTAGTACTCATGTTGTTGGTAATATTGGTACAGGAATATTAGGTGAACTAGTTTGCTCAAATAAGGAAGATATATTTGTAATAGAAGCTAGTAGCTTTCAATTAGAACATACTAAATATTTTAAACCTAGAGTAAGCCTTGTACTTAATTTAGCACCGGATCATATTGATTGGCATGGATCATATGAAAATTATATTAATTCAAAGAAAAAGATATTTTTGAATCAAGAGAATAAAGATTTTACTGTCTTAAATTATGATGATCCTATTCTAAGAACATTTAAGGATGAGATCAAATCTAATATTATTTGGTTTTCTACTAATGAAAAGCTTGATAAAGGCATATATATAGATGAAGAATATATTATAATTAATAATGGAGTAGAAGCTGTTAATTTCATGTCTTATAAAGATATCAATATTTTAGGAAGACATAATTTAGAAAATGTATTGGGTTGTATTGGTATATGTATTGCCATGGGAATAGACTTAAATCTACAGAAAAGTGTAATTTCTAACTTTAAAGGTGTTGAACATAGATTAGAATTTGTTGATAAGAAAAATGAGATTAAGTTTTATAACGATTCAAAAGGAACTAATCCAGAGGCAAGTATCAAGGCAATCGAAGCTATTCCATCTCCTATAATATTAATTGCTGGGGGATATGATAAATCATCAAGTTTTGATGAATTTATCATATCATTTAAAGATAAAGTCAAGGCCATGATACTATTGGGTGAAACTAAATATAAAATCAAAGAAGCTGCTGATAAGAATAACTTCAAAGCCTATTATATTGTAGAAACACTAGAGGAAGCTGTTGAGTTGGCATATAGTTTAGGGGATAAAGGAGATCATATTTTACTGTCTCCAGCATGTGCAAGCTGGGGTATGTTCAATAACTTTGAAGAGAGAGGTAAAGCATTTAAAGAAGCTGTTTTTAAATTAAGGGAGGATTAATATGGCTAGAAAGAAAAAAACTGAGAAGAAAAAAGCTGTAGATTTTACACTGTTTCTTTCCATAATGATTCTAGTCTTTATAGGAATAATAATGGTTTTCAGTGCGTCTTGGCCGGAAGCAATGCAAAAGTTTGATAACGGATATCACTTTTTAACAAGGCAAATGATGTTTGCTGGTCTTGGATTCTTTGTACTTATTGTTTTGATGAATATAGACTATAGATATTATAAGAAGTTTGCACTTCCGATATTTATTATGGCAATAATATTGGGATTGTTGATTTTTTCACCTTTAGGTGTTGAGCAGAAAGGTGCAAGGAGATGGATTGAAATTGTTGGCTTTAGATTTATGCCATCTGATATTATAAAGTTTGCCTCTATAGTTTTCTTTTCTGCATTTTTGTCAAACAAAAAGGAAAGAATCTCCACGCTTATATATGGTACTGTTCCAGCTTTAATAATCATAGGGATTTCCTGTGGGTTAATATATTTTCAAAAAGATTTGGGTACTACAGTTACATTAGCTGGTACTATGATGGCAATGTTCTTCATAGCTGGAATGAGGTTATCTCATCTATTTACTTTAGGAGTAGGGGCTGGCGGTTTACTTTATTTTGCCATTACATCTGAAGGAAATGAATATAGACTGGAAAGAGTTACTGCATTTATAGATCCTTTCGCTGATAAATTGGATACAGGTTGGCAAGCGGTTCAATCATTATATGCCATTGGCTCTGGAGGGTTATTTGGATTAGGATTAGGAAAAAGTCGACAAAAATTCTTCTACATACCAGAATCCTACAATGATTTTATTTTTTCCATTATTGGTGAAGAACTAGGATTTTTGGGGGCTCTTTTAGTGATGCTTCTTTTACTAATAGTAATTTGGAGAGGCATAGTTATTGCCTTAAAAGTCGAAGACACATTTGGTTGTTTCTTGGCAACAGGAATTATAGCTTTAATAGCTATACAATCATTGATACATATAGCAGTAGTTACATCTTCTATACCAACCACTGGAATTACTCTACCATTTGTAAGCTATGGCGGTACTTCTTTGGTAATGAATATGGCTGCCATAGGAGTATTATTAAATATTTCAAGACACGCTAATTTGGAGAGGAGTTGATTTAATGAAATATATAATATCTGGTGGTGGAACTGGAGGACATATATATCCGGCTTTGGCTATAGTAAACGAAATTAAAACTTTTGATAAAAATGCCGAAATACTATATATAGGTACGAAAGATGGTTTAGAAGCTGAATTGGTACCTAAAGAAGGTATAAAGTTTAAAACCATTAGGGTAAAAGGACTACCAAGAAAAATCAATAAAAGTTCTTTTATTGCCCTTAGGGAGTTGTTAGTAGGATTAAAGGAGTCTCAAAGAATAATTAAAGAATTCAAGCCAAACATAGTTATTGGTACAGGTGGATACGTATGTGGCCCAATAGTATATAAAGCGGCAAAAAATAATATACCCACAATTATTCACGAACAGAATGCCTTTCCTGGTATAACAAATAAAATACTTTCTCGATATGTAGACAGGGTAGCCACAACATTTGATGAAGCATCTAAGTATTTTAAATATCCTGATAGGGTTGTTAACACTGGAAATCCTATTAGAATTGAAATATTGAATAAGGACAAAGATTTATCCTATAAAGTATTGAATATTGATTCAAACAAACCTTTCATTCTATCCTTTGGTGGAAGCGGAGGACAGAAAAAGCTTAACGATGCAATACTAGATATATTATTAAATAAAAGATGGAACGAAAACTATCAATTAATTCATGTTACTGGAAAAAGACTTTATGATTCATTTATGAAAGATATCAAAGAAAAAAACATTATTTTGAATAAAAACATACGTATATTACCCTATTTGTATGAGATGCCAGATGCATTAAACATTGCAGATTTACTGATAGCGAGCTCTGGGGCTATAACCTTGGCAGAAACCTCTGCAATTGGTTTGCCAAGTATATTAATTCCTAAAAGTTATACTGCAGAAAATCATCAGGAATATAATGCAAGGGCCTTTGAAAGTGCGGGTGCAAGTGTTGTTATATTGGAGAAAGATCTTTCTGGTAATCTTTTAAATGAAACAATAAATAGTATTATACAAGATCATAATAAACTACGAATGATGTCTATTAATAGCAAAAAAATGGGTAATATTGATGCCACTAAGGAAATATACAAATTAATTAATGAAATGATTGTAAAATAGTAACCCCATCTCTATTTATGAATAAGATAAGGATATATATTCAAATTATCTTAATGTTGCTGGAGGTGGAATAGTGGAAAAATATATAATCAATGGAGGGAAGGCGCTATTCGGTGAGGTGCCAATCATAGGTGCTAAAAACGCAGTACTCCCTATTTTAGCTGCTACAGTTATTAATGGGGGCGAAAATACGATCTCTAACATTCCAAAATTGAAGGATGTAGAGGTTATGATTAAAATCCTTACATCATTAGGTGCTAAGGTAGAAGATAATGGTGAAACATTATCTATAGATTCTAGTACAATAAATAATGTTTCATTGCCTGAAGAGTTAGTCAGAGAAATGAGATCTTCTATAATATTTATGGGGGCACTATTAGCTAGATTTGGTGAAGCTGTGTTGAGTTATCCTGGAGGCTGTGAGATAGGGCCAAGACCTATAGATTTACACCTTAAATCTCTTAGACAAATGGGCGCAACAATAGAGGAATCCCATGGATTCTTATACTGTAAAACAAAGGGTCTGAGGGGATGCGATATTCAGCTGGATTATCCATCTGTAGGTGCAACTGAAAATATTATTTTAGCCGCAGTAACTGCTGAGGGAATTACTACAATAAGAAATGCAGCTAGGGAGCCAGAAATAATTGATTTGCAAGATTACTTAAACAAGGCAGGTTGTCGTGTTAAAGGAGCTGGTACTAGTATAATTACTATTGAAGGAGTTAAAGAACTTTTTAATTGTGAGCACAGAATTATCCCTGATAGAATAGTAGCGGGTACTTTCATGGCTGCAGCAGCCATAACAAAAGGTGAGGTAATATTAAAAAATATTGTAGTGGATCATTTACAAAGTATCATTGCAAAACTAAAAGAAACAGGTACTACAACTATAACAGATAAGAATGATATCAAAATCATAGGACCAGATAAACTAGGTCCAATAGAAATGTTGCAGACATTGCCTTTCCCTGGCTTTCCAACAGATATGCAAGCTCAATTTATGGCTTTACTCTCTATAGCAGGGGGTACAAGTATCATAAATGAAACTGTATTTGAAAATCGATTTAAACATGCAGAGGAATTGACCAGAATGGGTGCCAACATCAAGACTTTTGGTAATGTAGCTGTTATTAAAGGAGTAAATGAACTTACTGGAGCTAAGGTTTTCGCTAAGGACTTACGTGGGGGCGCAGCGTTAGTATTAAGTGGATTAGCAGCACAAGGTGTTACAGAAGTAGAAAATGTATACCATATAAACAGAGGATATGAGAATTTAAATCTTAGTCTACAAAGACTAGGTGCTAATATAATCTCGGTTTAATGCAGCTTTTTGCTGCATATTAAGAAATAGGACAAGATGGAGTGGCGAAGTATGCAAAAACCTACGAAAATACAAAGAAAACAAAAAAGGATAAAGATATTCTTAAGTTTTGTAATGATCATCACTATTATTGTAATTTTAATTGGATTTTCACTAAAATCTGATTTTTTTAATATAAATAGGATTAGTATCAAAGGCAATTCAAATATTACTAAGGAAAAACTATTACATACTTCCTCTATAATAAAAGGAGAAAATATATTTAGAATTCGTATCAAGGATGCAGAAAAAAACATTTTACAACTACCATATACAAAATCCGTAGAAGTTAAGAGAAAACTACCTAAAGGAATCGATATAGAAGTAGTTGAAAGAGAAGAAAAACTATTGATAAAAAACATATCAATGTATTATGTCATAGATGAAGAGGGATTTGTTTTAAATCAATTTGACTCAAATAATAAGAACTTACCAGTTGTATTAGGATTAAAAACTGATAAAATAAGTATAGGTGATAATCTTTTTGTTAATTTAGATTTAAAGGAATTTGAAGACTTTATAGTAGAAGGAGAAAAACTTGATTTATTAAGCAAAATCTATAGAATTAATATTGATGATAATGAGAATGTTAATATTATGATAAATAGTGGTATAGATGTTGCATTTGGGGCCTTGGATAATGTAAAATATAAGGTAAGATTGTTAAATGAAATATTAGTTCATTCACAGGATAATGATATATTAATCAGTAAAATAATTATGGACAGGGGTGAACACCCTATCATAGTTGTTGACGATTAGAAATGGGGTATAAAATGAAAAGATTTAAAGAATTATCAGCACTTATATTAGTTTCAATATTTTTAGGTTTAATTTTATCTATTCATTTTAAAACAGTAAATAAAACAGTTGGTGAAGGGGTTATGCCAACTCAAAGAGCCCAGCAACTAGCTGCAGAGTTAAAGAAAGTTCAAAGTGATAGAGAAAGTTTGATCAATAGAGTTTCTGAGCTTGAAACCAAAATAGAACAATATGAGAAAAGTGAAGTAGATAAAAACGTATATGCCGAAAATTTATATAAAGATGCTATGAAGTATAGGATGTTAGCAGGTTATGTAGATTTAGAAGGTGAGGGTATAGTATTAGAGATCAATGACCCACCTGTAGATTTACAATTTGGCTTAGGTTATACTATTGTAGATGAACTTGATTTAATTCTTCAAGTTATAAGTATGCTTAATGCTGCTGATGCAGAGGCAATTTCGATCAATGATCAAAGATATACTTCCTTTACAGAAATTGTAAGGGCTGGAAACCATATAGAGATCAATGGCGTATCAAATAGCTCTCCTATAGTAATTAAAGCTATAGGGAATCCTTCAACTTTAGAATCTGCTTTATCTATCAAAGGTGGTATGATATGGTATCTTAGAAATCTAGATTATGTTGTTCACATAAGACAAGATAAGAATATTTCAATTCCACGATATAGGAAAGTTAAAGATTTTATATATGCTACTCCTATAGAAGAAGTGGTTAACTGATTGAGAGTGATGAAATGTTAAATAAAAATAAGTTTACATTAGCAACTTTTAGTATTATAATTGGTATTTTTATTTCAACTCAAATAAAAGCCAATGTAGAAGATTATGTTCCAGTAACCATTAGGTCTATTGAAAATACAAAGGTTGAAATTGAGGATTTTAAAAGAGATATTGACGAACTAAAGAAGATTATCGAGGCTAAGGAAGAAGAGTTAATAGTGTTAGAAAATATTGCCAAAGGTGATGAAAATATTATTGATGTTTTAAGAGGTGACTTACGTAGCAATATGATTACCTCTGGCTATGTAAAATTAGAAGGACCTGGCATTTCAATAAAAATGTACGATAATCCTGATAATGAAATTGTAGGTTTTGATATAAATGACGATATTATTCATGACAGTGATGTTTTAAATATATTGAATGATTTAAGAGTAGCAGGTGCCGAGGCCATAAGCATTAATGGACAAAGAGTTATGCCTACTTCGGAAATTAAATGTCACGGTCCAATAATTCGAATTAATGATAGAAGTATAGGTACCCCATTTATTATTAGTGCCATAGGGGATCCTCAGCTATTAATGGCATCAGTCAATGCTCCAGACACTTATGGGGATATATTAAAAAATGTTTATTTTATAGGATTTGAGCCTAAAATTGAAGATAAAGTTACTATACCTGCTTATAGAGGGGATTTTACTTTTAATTATGCTAAACCTAAGGGAGAAGGTGATATATAATGGTAGTCGCGCTTATTGGAATTTTAATCGGTGGAGTAATTGGGTTTCTATTACCTTATACTTACAATACAGCATATTCTCTATATATAACAATTGCGATTTTAGCTTGCCTAGACTCAGTATTTGGAGGAGTAAGGGCTAATTTAGAAAATAAATTTAATATAAAGGTCTTTTTATCAGGTTTCTTTGGTAATTCAATATTAGCTGCATTTTTAGCATATATTGGAGATAGACTAGGTGTGCCTTTATATTATGCAGCAATATTTACTTTTGGTGGACGACTATTTGATAATTTTGCTGCCATTAGAAGATTGGTATTATTTAAAAATAAATCTATATAAATTATGAATTTAATCAACGCTTAATTATAGCTACTATTAGATAAGGGGGATACAAAATGTTTGATTTCGATGTGGATGTGGAACAATTTGCAAAAATAAAAGTTATTGGTGTAGGTGGTGGTGGGAATAATGCAGTAAATAGAATGATAGAACATGGAGTAAGAGGGGTAGAGTTTATTGCATTAAATACAGATAAACAAGCTTTATATTCATCTAGAGCAGAAATAAAGTTACAACTAGGTGATAAGATGACTAAAGGTTTAGGTGCAGGTGCTAATCCTGAAATTGGTGCCAAAGCAGCTGAAGAAAATAAAAATGAGATCACTGAAATGCTTAAAGGTGCTGATATGATATTCATCACTGCTGGAATGGGTGGTGGTACAGGTACAGGTGCAGCGCCAGTAGTTGCTGAACTAGCAAAAGAACTAGGTATACTTACAGTTGGTGTAGTAACCAAGCCATTCACTTTTGAAGGTAAAAAAAGATTGACTCAAGCTGAACAAGGTATTGAAAACTTAAAGGCTAGAGTTGATACATTGGTGACTATACCAAATGATAGATTATTACAAATAGCAGAGAAAAAGACGACCATGGCCAATGCTTTTGTTATGGCTGATGATGTATTAAAACAAGGTATTCAAGGTATATCGGACTTAATATCAGTACCAAATCTAATAAATCTTGACTTTGCCGACGTTCAAACCATAATGTTTGATAAAGGTATTGCTCATATGGGCATTGGTTTTGCATCTGGTGAAAATAGAGCCACGGACGCTGCTAAACAGGCTATAAAAAGTCCCTTACTAGAGACATCTATAGAAGGTGCTAAATCAGTCCTACTTAACATTACAGGTGGGCCAGATCTAGGTATATTTGAAGTAAATGAAGCGGCTGACCTAATTAGACAAGCAGTAGACCAAGATGCCAATATTATCTTTGGTGCTGGTATTGATGAATCCTTACAAGATGATATAAAAATCACTGTAATAGCTACAGGTTTTGATGATAATCTAAAGGCTAGCCCAGAAAGTGATAATTCTTCCGATAATAAAGAGGAAGATAAAGAGGAAATCAAAATAGATGATTCTTTAGAGGAGTTAGACATTCCAATATTTTTAAGAAGAAGTGATAGAAAATAATCACATTTTGTTGAAAAACATATCTAATTTTTATAGATAAGTTTTTTTTAATACTAAATACAGACAAATTTTTCATACATTTTGTCTTATAATATAAATAATTTATCAATAAGAAACTCTAGGAGGATGCTTTGTATATTATATTAGAATATTATTTATTGGAAAATTTTATAATAAATTTTCTCGTTCTTTATTCAACCAATAAAATAACAAAGTCAAAAGTTAAGATAAAAAGTATAGTTATTGGAACTATTATTTCAACGGCATACTCTATCATAGTATTTTTACCATCTTTACTATTTCTATCTAGTTTTTTATTTAAGATTTTAGTTTCGATGGTAATAGTCTATATAACATTTAAAAGTAGAAGTATAAAAACATTTTTTTATCAATGGTTCTGTTTCTATATCGTATCCTTTGTATTTGCTGGTGCTATTATAAGTTTATCATCGAATTTTTCAAGTATTTCTAAGTTTTTATTTAGTGAAGTTAATGTATTAGAGATTTTTAGTATTAGACATATACTACTAGGAATTATCCTAGCTATATTTATTACATTAATAGTTTTTAATTATAATCATAAAAAAAAGCAGATGGAAAGATTTATAATAGATGATAAGATTATTTACAAAGATAAAGAGATTATTCTTAAAGCCTTAATAGATACAGGTAATACCCTGAAAGATCCCTTAAGCAATAGATCGGTTTTTGTAGTAGAGCTATCTGTACTATCTAGTCTATTGCCTAAAGAATTGGTTGAATATTATAATAGTAAAGTAAAACTCAATATTGAGGATCTATTAATTAACTTAAAGGATGAGTTCCCCATATTATTAGTCCCCTTTAAATCAATTGGAAATGAGAGCGGAATAATACTGGGATTTAAGCCAGATCATGTAATTATAAAACTTCCAGATGAAAATAATGATTTGGAATTAAATAGGATCATAATTGGCTTATATGATGGGCATCTATCTAGTGAAAATGATTTTTCAGGATTATTAGATTACGATTCAATAGTTCAAAAGGAGGAAATATGATTAAACTAAAATATAGAATCAAATTGATTTTGTTTAAATTAATGAATAAATTTAAACTTCTTAGACGTATAGACTATATAGGTACAGGTGAAACCCTACCACCACCTTTAGACCCTGAAGAAGAAGTTTATTATCTTAGTAATTTAAAAAGTGACGAGTCTATAAAAGCTATTCTTATAGAAAGAAACCTAAGGCTTGTAGTTTACATAGCAAGGAAGTTTGATAACACAAAAATATCTATTGAAGATTTAATATCCATTGGAACCATAGGATTGATTAAGGCTGTTAATACTTTTGATCCGGATAAAAATATAAAACTAGCAACTTATGCTTCTAAATGTATTGAAAATGAGATTCTAATGTATTTGAGAAAGACAAGTAAAATCAAAAATGAGATTTCCTTCGATGAACCTTTAAATATCGATTGGGATGGAAATGAATTACTTCTATCAGATATTTTAGGTACAGAAGGAGATATAATATACAAATATATAGAAGATGAAGTTGATAAAACTCTTTTAAACCAAGCTATAGAAAAACTTTCACCAAGAGAAAAGACCATCGTTGAGTTAAGATTCGGTCTAAAAAATGGTTTAGAAAAGACTCAAAAAGAAGTAGCTGATCTTTTAGGAAAATCTCAGTCCTATAAATCTAGACTAGAAAAAAGAATAATAAAGAGACTACAAAAAGAAATGAGTAAACTTGTATAAAGAAAGCTGTCACATTTAAAAATAGTGGCAGCTTTTTCTTTTTAAATTAATTACCTAATTTTGTAATTATATTATTGAATAAAAAACCACCTAAAGGCAATAATTTAATTTGAAAGGGGCAAATCACCATGAAAGGAAAGATTTAAAATGCATGTATCCAAGGTTGAAATTTGTGGAGTAAATACTGCTAAATTGCCTGTTTTAACTAATGAGGAAATGCAAAAGTTGTTTGTAAAGATTAAAGCTGGTGATATGAAGGCCAGAGAGGAATTTATACAAGGAAATTTAAGACTTGTTTTAAGCATAATACAAAGATTTAATAGAAGAGGAGAGCCTGTTGACGATTTATTTCAAATCGGATGTATTGGATTAATTAAAGCTATAGATAATTTTGATACAAGTCACAATGTAAGATTTTCTACTTATGCTGTACCGATGATCATCGGAGAGATAAGAAGGTACCTAAGAGACAACAATTCCATAAGAGTTAGTAGATCCTTAAGGGATATCGCCTATAAAGCCTTACAAGCAAGGGAACAGCTAATTCACAAACATTCAAAGGAACCGACTATAATAGAAATTGCAGATGTATTAGGTTTACCTAAGGAAGAAGTTGTTTTTGCTTTAGAAGCAATTCAAGAGCCTGTATCACTTTTTGAGCCTATATTTCATGATGGTGGAGATGCAATTTTTGTAGTGGATCAAGTTAAGGATGACAAAGAAGAGGATGATAATTGGATAAGAAAAATTACTTTAAAAGAAGCCTTAAACAAATTAAATACTAGAGAAAAGGAGATTCTAAATTTAAGGTTTTTTGAAGGGAAAACTCAGATGGAAGTTGCAGATGAAATTGGTATTTCTCAAGCTCAGGTATCAAGACTTGAAAAAAATGCACTGAAGCAAATGAGAAAGTTTGTTTAGAATATTCCCATCAAATTTTTGTAATAAATATTTTTTAAAGCAATATAGATATATAAAGCATAGCATGATTATGTGTCCTTGTTTTCTAGACATATTGAATAAATTTTTAAAACCAGTCTCCAATTCCAAATTTGAAGAAGTATAGCCACACATAAAAAATTAGAGCTGCACTGAAGCACTCACCAATGGTTTTCTGGGAAGCAAATTAAGGTTGCAAACTGGATACGCTCAAATCTTTCCAGGACTAGGCAATAGAGCCATTGCAGTGCAGCTCTTTCAAAAATTTTATTTAGTGGTACTTCTATTCAAATTTCCTAATGGGGTCTTATTTAAAAATTTATTCTTATCCTATAGAAGGCTTTTGTGACATATACTTTATATTATGCTAAAAGAACTAGTGAGGTGGGAGTATGCTAAGAATTTCTGAAGCTAAGATGAAGGAAGTTATCAATATAGTTAATGGCGAAAGACTAGGATATATCTATGATTTTGAAATTGATTTGGAAAAAGGGACTATAGTAGCAATGATTATGTCTGGTAGCCCTAAGGGTTTAAGTCTGTTTAGTAAGCCAAATGATATTATCATTAGTTGGAATGAGATAGTAAAGATAGGACAAGATACAATATTAGTCAACTTTAACCAGTAGTTATTAGACAATCCTATTTCTATATATTATAATTGTAATATAATATATAAAGAGGTGGAAATATGAAATGCCCATATTGTGATTATATTGAATCAAAGGTAGTAGATACAAGGCCTACTGATGAGGGACAGGCTATAAGAAGAAGAAGAGAATGTATAAAGTGTACAAAAAGGTTTACAACATACGAAAAAATTGAAGAAATACCAATAATAGTAGTAAAAAAAGATGGTAATAGACAAAGTTATGATAGGAATAAATTACTTAATGGAATAATTAAGTCTTGTGAAAAAAGGCCTGTCTCTTTAGAAGATATTGAAAGAATAGTAGACAATATTGAAAAGACTTTATCAAATTCCTTGGAAAAGGAAATTACTTCTGTGGAAATTGGAGAAATGGTTATGAATGAATTAAAGGACTTAGATGAGGTAGCTTATGTACGATTCGCTTCTGTATATAGACAATTTAAAG
>JAAYGX010000122.1 GCA_012735585.1 Tissierella sp. | reverse complement strand
TATATTTGGGATGCGAATATAATGGAGGCAAATCCATTTTTGGTAAACTTACATATAGAGACAAATGATTCGATAATTAATACAACCTATGGAATTTATAAGGATAATCCATTTCAAGATGATCGATCCTTCACCTCTATTTGTGAGAATATAGGTTTTAACCCTATTCATAAAACTATTGATGAAGAACAATTTTATCTTCATTTTAAAAAATAATTACGAAATTAGAATAGACGTGAAACTTTGTTCATTTTGAAGCACGTGCATATAGCATTTTTTATAAAGAGGGAATAAAATTAAAAGAAGAGTTAAGATAGATAGTAAATGATTATTTATATAACAGGGAGGACATTATGGAGGATATAGTAAGACTTAGTTTAAAGGATTTAGAGGATTTTCTTGAATCACAAGCAATTTATTTTCCAGATGATAATATAAGACGGGAAGACTGGACTGAACTTTTTGAAGATGAAAAAACTTTTGTTTATGCTATTAAAGAAAATGAAGTTATAAAAGCACATATTGCCATTTACAACTGGAAGGGCCAAAATGACTATATTAAAATTATGACTATAGGAACTCATCCAAAACATAGGAATAGGGGGTATGCTCATATATTAATGCAGTATGTTATTGATGAGATGCTAAAAGATGACATGCATATATTCAAAGGTGAAACTAGAGAATCAAATTTAAAAATGCAAAAGGTATTTGAAGATTTTGGATATAAGATTATTAACAAAGTAAAGGAATATTATGATAATCCCATTGAAACTGCTTATAAGTATTCATTAGAAATATAAGCATAAGAAAAAAGGAGATTATTGCTAGATTATTTTATTCGCATCTGCAGACAATTGTGCAGTTATGAAACGAAGAAGGAGGATTATTAATGAAAGATAATAAGTTTTTAATAGTGACTATCTTAATTTTATCAATATCAATATTTACAGGAAGTATATTGATTGCTAATTCAATAAGAGATACTAATGAAAAAGCTAATTCAAATCAGCATAGAGATTCAATAATAAATAATAAGGGACTAATAACAGAATCAGAAGCATCAGAGTATTTAAGTTTAACCCATGATAGTTTCAAAGATTTAGTATCAAATATGGAATTACAAAGAGCTAAGGAAAGTAGCTATCCTACTTATACATTTATACCTTTTATTCAAATTGATGGAATTAAGTATTTTAGCACAAAACAGTTAGATGAATGGGTAGAGCAAAACAGTAATCAATGGGTAGATATTAAAACTTTCAAAGTAAAATGATGAACATTCTTCATATTTAGTGTTGCAGCAGTATACCATTATAAAATATAGTGAATCATAAAGATTATTAGGGTCTAATAATATATAATAGTTATAAATATGGGGTGAATGGGGTGTTAAAAGTGGTTAGATTAAGAAAATCCTTCTAAGACAATAGAAGGATAATATAAATCTTCTATTGTTATTTAAATAAATAACCTATAGGAGGATTAAAAATGAAAAAATATATAAAAAGCAACTGGAAACCATTATTATTAGCTATTACATTTTCAGTATTAGCTTCTATTTTTGCAGTAGGGGTTCAATTTCTTAAAGGGGATGTCCTAGATTATGCCTTATGGAAAAACTTTGATAATACTTTAAGATACGGGCTATATTTGGGTATATTCATCGCCTTAGAACTAGCTTGTTTCTACCTTTATGATAGAAATAGAGGGAGATTTACCGTGGACTCCATGAAGCAAGTAAAACTAGAGTATTTTAATGGCTTGCTTAATAAAGACTATCCAAGTTTTTTGAAGAGGAAACAAGGGGAGTACATTGCACAATATACAAATGAAATGGAAATAATTGAAAATCAGTACTTTAGTACTATTCCAATGTTTGCTGAGATTGCAATTAAGATTATTGTTGTGAGCATATCTTTATTTATATTAGATTATAGGATAGCCATAGTAACCTTGCTTCTTCTAACTATGCCATTATATGTTCCAAAGTTAGTTGAAAAGAAACTACAGAATGCACAAATGGAGTTTGTAAAGCAATTTGAAAATCATATAAAGGCTATAACAGATTGGCTTAATGGATTTGAGATTATAAAAAACTTCTCCATTGAAAATAATATCAGAGATAAATTTATAGAATCAAATGATAGTACAATGGATAAGAATCTAAAAAAGAGGCAGATAGGATATTTGGCAAGAACTATATCAGCCATACTTTCATACTTCTCTCATTTTATAATACTGGCCTTTGCAGCATATTTGGTACTAAAGGGCGATTTCACAGCTGGTGATTTCTTCATTGCTATAGGTATGATAGACCAATTATCATACCCAATTATATCACTGTCTTATTTTATACAGGACTTGATTTCTGTTAAGCCTGTAAATAACTTAATATTGGAGTTTATTAAAGATAGGTCCGTAAATAATGATGGTATAGAAATATCCAAAGAAGACTTTAAAGAAATTGTATTTGATGATGTATCTTTTGGATATCAGAATCAAGAAGATTTGTTGGAAGAACTAAATATGAAATTTTCCAAGAATGGACAGTATCTCTTGCAAGGAGTTAGTGGTTCTGGTAAAACTACCAGTATGAACCTATTATTAAATTATTATGAACCAAGTTCTGGGCTTATAAAGGTTAATAATATTTCAGTAAAGGATATCAAAAACTTAAATGAAATTATTACTGTAATGAGGCAGGACGCAGTATTGTTTGAAGATACATTGAAGAATAATATAACAATGTATCAAGATATTTCAGATGAAAAAGTAATAGATGTCTTATCTAGGGTGGGCTTAGATAATTATACAAAATGTGAAAGTTTAGATATGATAATTAATGAAGGTGGTACGAATCTCTCGGGCGGTGAAAAGCGAAGACTAACATTAGCTAGATCTTTACTAAGAGAAACCCCTGTCTTGATATTAGATGAACCATTAGCAAATTTAGATGATAAAAATACCAGAGCAATTGAAAGACAATTGCTTTCAATTAAAGACAGAACCTTAATAATTATTTCCCATCAATTTAGTTCGGAAAATATAAATAAATTAGATGAAATAATTGAATTTTAAATAGGATAAAATCCATAGTGAGTATGAGCTCACTATGGATTTTGTCTTTTTTAAAAATATTTTTAATAAAAGAAGGATATTGGGGATTGATGAAGAATTGATTATAGTATTACCAATGTAAGATTATATGGGGGATTGGATATGGGCTATGAATTTAAGGAATTAACAATAGGAGAATTAAATATAGTGATAAATAAGTATATAAATTACTACAATTCTGAAGGCGGAAAGTGGACATATGAATCGGCTAAGAAAAGGCTTAAGCAAATATTT
>JAAYGX010000121.1 GCA_012735585.1 Tissierella sp. | reverse complement strand
GTATAATATCCATCATATCTAGCCTTATCTTCCAACTCTACAGTATCTCTTCCATTTATCTGTGCCCATCCTGTCAATCCTGGTGGTATATCATTAGCACCATACTTCTCTCTTTCCTCTAATAGATCAAATTGGTTCCAAAGTGCTGGCCTAGGCCCTACTATACTCATTTCACCTTTTAGTATGTTGATTATCTGTGGTAGTTCATCTAAGCTTGTCTTTCTTAAAAAAGTACCTACTTTAGTAATCCATTGTTCTGGATTCTCTAGTAGATGTGTTGGAGTATCTTTAGGTGTGTCTATTCTCATAGTTCTAAATTTCAATATATTAAAATGTGTTTTATGAACTCCTACTCTTTTTTGTTTAAATAATACTGGACCTTTTGAATCTAGTTTAATTACTATAATTAATATTAAAAATACAGGTGATAATACAATTAATCCTATAAAAGAAAGGATAAAATCTATAACCCTTTTAAACTTTAAATACATTTTTATTCACACTCCAACAATAATTTCTAAAAATAATATTTCTGTAAGGCATAAGATAGCAACAATTAACTAAAAAATCTTATTATCTTATCCTCTGAATAATTAAGCTCTCTTAATTTATTTGTTATTTCATCTTCAAAAGCATAGCTTGTTATCACTACTGCGTCATGATTATACTTATAGATATCATCTCTAGATATTATCTTAAAGCCTAACAGTTCCTTATCCTGGATAGATTCATCGTCATCTATTACTGCCAATACTTTCAATGTATCTTTATTTCTATCCCTTATAGCTCCTAAAATTGTATCCGCTACATCCCCTGCTCCATATATTAGTATGTTATTAAATCCTTTTTCTTCAATTCCCGATAAGAATCTTTCTACATTTTCTTTTGCTAGTTGATATAAATCTAAAAGCTCTCTCATGTAATTTATTAATAAAAAATTCTTCCTCTTAGCCCCTTCAAGAGTAATGTTATAATCGACCATCTTAGCCGACTTATAATCCCTGAGCATGTAGTTCTTTTTTTCTAAATTATCTATGTATACATTAACCATTGATGTGGCTCCATCTATAACCCTAGCTATTTCTTTTTGTGTTGTATTTGGATTTTTCTCAATGTGTTGTAATAGTAATAGCTCTTTTAATTCTGTTGTAGGGCTAAAAAACTTCATCCTTTTTTCTCCTTTTTATTTCATTCGTTGTATGAATGATGTTAGTTTATCATAGATATAGAATTTTGTAAATACTATCTATAGAACTAATTGATTGATATAATTGAAACCTATAAGTTAATGGTTTCAATTAACTTATAGGTTTCAACAAGACGTTCTTTTATTCAATTTTTAAATTATTATCCTTATCCTTTTCACTACTTTCCCAATAGGCTTTAAAGAAAGTCACAAATACTCCTACCATTAGCCCTAATACTATTGATATAGCAAGATTCAATGCCTTCCTAGGTCCCACGGGTGTAGATGGCGGATAAGCTGAAGATACAACACTGATACTAAGCTCACCAATCTTAGCTGTCTCAGCCACCTTTAGCTCTTCATATTTAGCAACAAAGGACTCATAGGTATTTTTAGCTATATTTACTCTTTGGCTAACTACATCTTCTTCATATTTTTTATCTTGGTATTCTACTTGTAATTCTTCAATGTGTTTTTGTAAATTAGATATCTGATCTTGTGTACTTTCTATTCGTCCCTCAGTTTCAGCTAGGTCAACTGATAAAACCTTATTTGTATCATCAAAGGATATATTAAAATTTTCTCCCAAATTAGGTTTGACTATCATGCTTCCCCTATTGTTAGAATATGATCGGCTCTCTTCAATAGCCTTTATTAATGCATCCCTTTTTATCTCTAAATCATTTATATTTGATTTGTACAAAGTGATTTGCTCATAGCTACTAACTAATTCTAGTTCAAGTTCCTCAGCGCCTTTTGGTTGTGATAATAATTCTTTAAGCTCTAGTAAAGCTTCTTCATACTTTTCCTTTTCAATATCCATTTGACTTTCTACATATGAAAATGTTCTCGCTGCATTTTCTTTAGCCTTGTCAGTAACAAAAGATATAAAATTCTCCCCTAATTTATTCACAATAGCTGCTGCTTCCTCAGGATCTGAATCTTCCATTTTTATAGTTATCATTTGAGTGTCATTGACTGTCTCAAGTACAATTCTATTACCCAGTCCTGATATTGTATACTTACCTTGCAAATCTAAATCCTTTATGGTTTTTGACAGTACTTCCGGGGATTTAATTTGCTGTCTATATGTCTCTAAATTTAGGTTTGGAAATTGTGACATAAGATCCAGCATGTCTTCTATATTACCAGGATCCAAATTGTTATTATTTCCATTACTTCCTAAGTTGGAAGTCATCAATACCATTCTTGCTTCATATGTAGGTTTTAATATTACAAAACTAAATACTGTAGCTATCAATAGTGCAACAAAAGTAATTATAGCTATAGTCTTTCTACCTCTAATCAATATCTCAATTAATTCTCGTAACTCTATCTCTTCCATATGCTATGCCCTCCGTGAATAATTATTTAACTATTATCATTTTATATTATAGTTAGTTACTAATCAAGCATTTTACATTATTATTGATAATATAAGTAAAGATATGGTGATTTGAGTCTAATATGTTATAATAATAGATAATAGAATCATCAAAGGGGAGTAAGTGATGGAAAAGAGATTAAGTAAATTTGGGCTAATGATAGGAGATATCATATTAATAAATATTGGGTATATATTGGCTTTGTATCTTAGATTTGATGGAGTTATAGGGGATCAGTTTCTATCTTATCTTACCAGGTTTAATAATAACGCAATATATATAACTATATTAAAGATTAGTATATTCTATTATTTTAAATTGTATAAAACTATATGGAAATATGCCAGTATAAATGAATTAGTGAATATAGTTACCTCTATTATAGTATCTAATACAGTGGTATTAAGTTTTTTATTTATAAGACAAGCCAATCTTCCTAGATCTGTCTATATAATTGTTTCTTTAATAGATATGGTATTGATAGGAGGACTAAGATTCAGTTTTAGAACTATTGGCAGAAATGGACTTCCCCATGTATTTAAAAAAGGAACTCAAAAAAAAATTCTAATCATTGGAGCTGGAGATGCAGGGGTCATGGTTATTAAAGAATATAATAACCATGCTCAATTAAATTCACTTCCAGTAGCCCTAATCGATGATGATATAAGAAAGCAAGGACAAATAATAAATGGTGTTCCTGTTGTTGGTGGTAGAGAATCAATTGTAAGCACTGTAGAAAGACTTGCAATAGATGAAATAGTTATAGCCTTACCATCTGCTTCGAGAAAAGATATTAGTAACATAATTGAAATCTGCACAGCTACTAAAAGTAAATTAAAAATACTTCCAGGAATTTACGAGCTAATAGATGGGGATGTTAGTATTAAGAAAATAAGGGATGTAGAAATTGAAGACCTTTTAGGTAGAGATGAAATAAAGACTGATATAGATAAGATTTGTTCATATGTTTCAAATAAGGTAGTAATGGTGACAGGTGGCGGCGGCTCTATAGGTTCAGAACTATGTAGACAGATTGCCAGCTTTAACCCTAAAAAATTAATCATATTAGATATATATGAGAACTCAGCATATGATATACAAAACGAATTGAAATCAAAATTTAAAGATTTAAACCTTAAAGTACTAATAGGATCTATAAGGGATAAAAATAGGATAGATAATATATTTGAAACCCAAAAACCTCAGGTAGTCTTCCATGCAGCAGCTCATAAACATGTACCACTAATGGAAGATAGTCCTAAGGAAGCAATAAAAAATAATGTATTCGGAACATTGAACTTGGCACAAGCTGCTGATAAATATAATGTAGAAAGATTTGTGATGATATCTACAGATAAAGCAGTAAATCCTACAAACATAATGGGCGCCAGTAAAAGAATATGTGAAATGATTATTCAATCTATTAATGTAAACTCTAATACTGAATATGTAGCAGTAAGATTCGGAAATGTACTAGGAAGTAATGGTAGTGTAATACCTTTATTTAAAAAACAAATTGAAAAAGGTGGACCTGTAACAGTTACCCATAAGGACATCATTAGATACTTTATGACTATACCAGAAGCAGTACAGCTGGTGATTCAAGCAGGTGCTATGGCTAAGGGTGGAGAGATATTTGTCCTTGATATGGGAGAACCTGTTAAGATTGTAGACCTCGCTATAGACTTAATCAGGCTTTCTGGATTTATGCCAGGCGTAGATATTCCTATAGTATTTACAGGCCTTAGACCGGGAGAAAAACTATTCGAAGAGCTCCTTTTAGATGATGAAGGAATTTCAAATACTAGTCATAATAAGATTTTTATCGGAAAACCTACTTTTACTGACTATAAATTATTATTGAACTCCTTCAAGGAATTAGATAGGTTGGTTAAAGATGGTAGCAATGAAGACTTACTTAACTATGTAAAACTAATAGTACCAACTTATAAAAATAATAAAGAAGTCAATGATAAAGTCGAAGAATCATTAGCTGGTAATAAGTAATGGTAGCCCAAGGGCTACCATTACTTATTAGTTCCAAATTCTATTTTTTATTTAAATCTACCATCATAATAGATCCCATGAGGCCTATCATTTAAATATAGCTCTATGTCTAAATAAACACCACTTCCATAATCTCTTATTAAATCTTTTTCTGCATCATAAAATGCATTTTCTATTTCACCATCACTAGGAATATAATATCTATCCTCTTCTATATCTATAGTGCCGTATATTTGCCCATTGGAACCTTCTCTAATATTTATATTAGTAACATAAGCAATACGGCTAAAGTAATAGTCTAAATGGTCCTCAGCATCGTATAGTATATCATCATAATAGTAGCTATCTCTACCTGATGATGTGCCTTTATATGATATAGTTACAGTGCTACTACCCTTATTCTTGTTAAATGTTAGTAGATCTCTCTTTGTGTTATTATTATAAATAGAGCCTGTAATCTTAATATTTTTGAATTCTGTAGTGATATCACCTACTAAATCCTCTACATAATATTTCTTATCATTATTGGTCAATTTATTCCAGTTGCTTTGTTGAGCGGAAGTTCTGAGGTCTACTGTTACAGAAACATCTATACTGCTAGAAGTTTCCTTTAGTGAAATATTAAAGTCTACATTTTTGTAGGTGCCGAAATCCTTATTTAGCTTTTTCTCCAAAGTTTCAAGACTTGTTTCTTCAACTACATTTTGCTTTAAATCTGCTATTTCCTTTTTTAGTTTAGAGATTTCAGCATCTTTCGCCTTTAGATCCTTTTCGTATTTTTCTGATTTAAGATCTGTAAGTTTTACTGTATGGGTATTATTGTCATAATCAACATCTAACCCCATTAAATCAGCAATAGCTCTTACAGGCACATAGGATCGTCCATCATCTGTAACAAATGCCGGTGTACCATATTTGCTTTCAATTTGTTGGGTAACGTCTTTTCCGCCAACATTAAACCTAATCCTTCCAAAGGTAGCTGTTAGTTGTTTGGTGTAAATACTTTCAGCAGCTACAACAACTGTTCCTAATACCATTACCAATGTTAATGCGGTAACTAGTATCTTCTTTAATCTACTATTGTTAAACATAAAATCCCTCCTATTTTATTCTTGCTTCTATTGTACCATTTCCATAGATGGTATATCAAGGAAAAGGCTTTTAAATTCATAGAAATTGTTACCCACTTTCTACCATAAATGATTTCTGCTATTCAAAATAATAAACTTACCTTGAATTAGAATATGTCTCGTAAGTGAGTTCTGCCATTCTAGATATAGTGAAGAATCTTGGATCTAAGATCCTTTATATCATTCAGGAGCGATAAACCTTGAGCCTATTATGTTGACATTGTCTACTTTCGATGCCACAATTTACAAAAGTATGTCTTCAAAATGAAGACATACTCCCTAATTAATTTTCTCAAATATTTTTATATTTCTTAAATCCATATATCCTTCTGTTTCTCCACTTATGACAAATCTAAATCGTGATGTATCTTCCCCTATATCTCCTTGAGTCGTAAATTCAATTTTAAAAGTATTCCAATCACTTTGTAGATTAACAGATGTAGACTCACTTTGTAATTGTTCTTGTGATTCCGTATCCACGGTATAGAAACTAACTTTATCAGGTGTCATATCGCCCCTTGCATCAAATGTTACTAGATAAGTAGTTTCAGGTTCTAAATTAAATCCTACCGAGTCAAATACACCATAGTTTTCACCTGGATTTATTAATCTTATATATTCTTCATCAGCCAAATGAGATTCGTAATGTAGCTCCCCACCATCAGCATTCCATATACTTACAAGCTCTATATTGCCATCATTATCAACATCTAGATTGAAGTCATAGGCATATCTTAAATCATATAAGTCATCTAAATAGAATATAAATTCATCAAAATGGTTAGCATAATACTTTAATTCACTTAGCTTGAAATATAGTTTGTTATCCTTTGCTAAAGGCCTAATGGATCGCTCACTGGATTCTAGTAATAGAGTCTCTAACTTGTTAGAACCTTCTATAGCCAACTCTCTAGCTTTTTGCAAATCATCTTGGTTAAAATAGTAATCAAATGCAGACAAATGGCTATCAATATTTTGTATATATGAATCTGTAATTAATGGTTGCATTTCATTAGACTTATTTATTAAATTTAATGCCTCTTCAACAAGCCCAAACTTAAAATATGCCTGTGCCATTTCTATATGAATTAGTGGATCATATTTTCCTTGTTTTAATAATATATCGGCTTGAACCTTAGCGTCATAACCATATGATTCATCTAATTTAGCCTCATATTGGAAGAAATAGATATCCATAAGATCAGCCCTATATATTTTATTATATGGATCTAAGCTTACAGCCTTCTCCATAGCCTTTTCCATTTCATCTGTATTACCCATACTTTGTTCTTTTACTGCCTTACCTGACATGAAGCTAGCTCCGTATAAACTAGAAGATAAACCCAAGGTGATTGTAATCAATATCGCTGCTAGTATACTCATTTTTTTTAAATGCCTTTTACTGATATTTAATTTAAATATCTTCAATTCATCTTTAGGAATACTAACTATGGAATGCAATATCCCTAGTAAAGTCCATAGAATAGACATCAAGCCTACATAGGACAGATCAAAATCCATTGCAGCATGGGCTAATACAGTCCCAATACCAATCACCAAAGTATCCACAAAAGTTCTATTATCTATATCTTCTTCATTTTTTTTATACAAAAAATATTTATATATAAGGGTCAATAGGAATCCTATGAATAATAAAACACCTACTAATCCAACTTCTACAAATTGTTGTAAATAATGATTATGAACTTGATTTGACCAGTATGGATAGGATTGCACAGATCTATAAGCTGTCGCCCAACCTTGACCGCCTAATCCAAATAACAGTCTATTGGATACAAGTTTCAAAGCATCCTTACTAAAGATTACTCTAGCTTGGAAACTATTATCTGCTGTTCCAATACCTGAAATTCTGCTAACTACTGATTCCGGAATATATCTGTACTTTAGCAGAATCACCTCTATCTCTTCTGTCATTACATCTTTGATAGCTGATTCATTAAAAACGACACTTGTATTCGGATTTTCATTTCTAAACCTTATGACTATGGCATTGGTGTCTTCTACCGTCGTAATAGGAATATTTAAATCAAATTCGCCATTTTCCTCTATATTATATGTTCCAAGACTCGTATATTGAATCTGTTCATCTACAGAATATACTAATATACTACCAGCAAATGTACCTTCTTCTTCTAAAGTTGCTGAACCCTTTATATTTAATTCATAATCCGTATTGGGAAATACATTTTTTATGGTTCTTGATAATTGACTGACTACTCTTTCATCAGTTTGGTTCTCATAGATTAATGGTTCACCCGCTCTAATAGCCAACAATAGTACCCCAACAGCTCCAACCGCTATAATTAAAACCATAACTATAACAGTTTTCCATGAAATCTTATTTAATAACTTCGTTGCATTTCCTAAGACAAATAGGATCAAGGCCGATAATACTATTCCACCAATATATAGTCCCCAAAGAGTAGTAGGACTTCCTGACTCTACATATTTCATCAATAGAAAGCTTACAGGGACTGCTATAGTAATATTTCCTAAACTATAGAAAAATAACTCAACCTTTTTATTGGATGCTAATATGGTAAAAAATCCCAATAATAATATGGGAAATAGTACCCACATACCACGAGAATAGGTAAATATCAATGTGGAAAAGAATACAAACATTCCTCCCCCATATAAACCTATTTTTTTAGGGTTAGCCTCTATCAAAGCCTGTCCCATGGTAAGAAAATACATTGCGGCTACATATACTGCTAGAGTATTGGGGTATTGGAATGTAGAGGATAATCTACCACCATTATAGCTTGCATTATACTCCCAGGTACCTATCATAGTTCCTACACCTATTATTGAAAGAATTATACCACTAAGAATTATAAGGTCTATGGTTTTATTTCTGATGCTATTGTCCTTATGTAAATCTCTCGCAATAAAAAATACTGATAAATAGGATGTATTTTTTATAAACTCAATTATTGATCCTCTCTTATTTATCCCATAAAAAAACGTAAGAGAATAAATCAAGACTAGTCCCAATAATAGTAAATCAGTTTCATCTTTTACTAGGGATTCTTTAATTCCTTTATACCTATTCCAAACATTGAATATCATTAAAATGGATATACCTAATATAAATGGTAAATATGCGCTTTCAAAATATCCGCCCTTAAAATATTGAGGTAAAATTATTAAAAGGAGAAATAGGAAATAGAGCATTATATTTTTGTTTGATGCTTTATTTATATTATTGATTTTATCTGACAATCTTCCCACCACCATTAATTTACTATCTAAATTTTTTATTCATACATATTTATTCTATATGATAATAGAGAGGTTAGCATGGATTATAATTGAAAAAGGCAATAAAAAAACCCTAGAAAATCTAGGGTTTTTTATTTGGTAAGTTTTAGATATTAGTTTTATTTAAATTCATTAAATTTAATGATTCTATCGTTACGATCTAATCTATCACCATTTAATCTTGTTACTCTTGCAGATATTTCTATTTCGCTAAAATCTTTTTCTAAATCAGTTAATGTTTCTGGTACTACTAAAGTTACAGTTTTACCATTTCTTTCCACTATAACATAGCCGTCTAATTCATCTAGATCTTCTTCATCGCCTGCTGCATTTCTAAAGATGAAATTTTTAGCGTCTAAAGCTGCATCTAAATCTACTTCGTGACTAAATGCAATTTCAAACTCAGTATTATTTCTTCCTTTTGTAACAAATAAGTTTTTAACCATATTGCCATCTTTATCTTCCACTTCTCTTACAATTCTAAATGAAGAAGCTGTATGAAGTACTTCAAAGTCTATATAGTCTCTGAATATTCTGTTTTCATTTTTATCTTCTAATCCGTTAACTTCTAATATATAGTCATAATCTTTATTGTCATTGTTAACTCTTAGACCTTCAAATGTAACTGTTAATTCTTTTTCATCTGCATATACGCTTACTATTTTTACTTCTTCAGCTGCTCTTGCACCTCTAGTAGATACTTCTTTCTCATAAAGAGTTACATTATCCCATACTCTTTCACCATTAACAATTTTAGATGTGATAGATCTTGGGTTAATTTCTTCATCAAATTCAACAACTAATTCTAATGCTGCAGCATAAGGTTTACCTGCTTCATTGTCATTAGCAACTCTTAATACTTGTCTCTTATCATTATTAGTGATTGATGTTTCATAATCGCTAGTTACTAATACTGGTGATACATTTGTTTTTTCCATAGCAACTTTATTGTGATTTTGTACATCTTGAACTGTAATTTCTACATTTCTTGGTAAGGCTTCTTTAAATTCATATACAACTTTATTTGTATCTACTTTTGTTGCTTTTTCAGCATAGAAAGTACTTCTTCTTTCAACATATGAAGCATTACCTAAACTTCTTGAACTTTCATATTTTTTTACTGAAGGTTTATAGATATCTTTATCAAATTCTACAGTTACCTTGTTATTAGACATAGTTGCTTTAACTATTTCTGGAGCTACTTCATCTTTGATAATTTCAATTTCTTCTTTTATAGAAGTTGATCTATAGTTTGCATAGTCTTCTAATTCTATTATTTCTAATTCTGATGCATTTTTATCGAAAGATCTTTCATGGTATGGACGAATGATGATATCTCTACCATATTGTTCAACTTCCATTGAAACTCTTTTACCATCAATTAAGAAGTTTCTTTCTTCTGGCTCTTCAACTGGTTCACTTGTAGTTATTTTGATACCATATTCTCCAAGAACTTCTACTGCTTCCACTGTAGGTACAGCATTGTCTCTTGCATCAAATTTGTATTCACCATTGATAGCTCTGTCGATACCTTTAATGGTTAAAGTATATTCTCTGTTTCTTACTAAAGCATCTTCTAATAGTAATACTACATCATCTTCTACTATTTCAGCAGATGCAACTTTACGTCCACCACTTAATGTGTAGTTTGATGCGTTTTCTAATTTAAGTTCATCAGCTAATTCAGCGTTTGATAACTCTACTACAACTTCCATTAAGTTTTCAGTATCATTAACTTCTGCTGTTAATTCTTTTGCTTTTGGATCTTCTGGCATTTCGATGCCTAATTTTTCAGCTAATGTTTCATCTGAATTATTCATTTTTGTTCCAAGAGCGTTGAAAGTCATAACTGCCATTTGGCCTCTTACAACTTCGTCTTTATTTTCAACTTCTACGTCTTTTAATAATCCTAACTCTTCAGCAGTTTCTAAAGCTGCTTTCCAAGCGTCATGACCTTTAACGTCATAATCTAAAGCTCTTAATAATACTAATGCATATTCTTGAGCTGTAATAGCTTCTCTTGGGTTGAAGTTTCCTTCGTCATCACCTTCGAAATAACCATTTTCTTCTGCCCATGCGAAGAATGGAACATAGTATGCGTCAGTTCTTGCATCTTCCCATGATGGGCTGTCTTCAGTTGTTAAGAATTCTGCTGCTTCATCCTCAACACCTAATAATCTACTTAATAATACTACTGCATCACGTCTTTCTAGGTCATTTTTTAGCATTAAATCGCCATCATCATTACCTAAAAGAACGCCTTCTTTTTCTAGGAATTTTGCTGCAGTTTCCTCAACAGTTGCTTCTGCTGCGAATACTGAAGTGAATGTTCCTAGAACCATAATTAAAGCTAACACTAATGATAGGGTTCTCTTCATTTTTTTGTTGCCTCCTTTAAATTTGTTTTTGTTTTGTTGCACCTTATAGTTACAATGAACTATAAATATTGCACTCTACAAGGTATTATAGCATCATCAAGATTTTAGGTCAACATTATTTACTTTTTGTAACAAAGTTGTAATATTAAAATCCAGTGATTGCTTAACTTCATGATACTATTATATATTATATTTTGAGAAAATACTATTACAGTTGTGTTACAAATTTGTTAAAGATATGTTAAGACCCTTGTGAAAACAAGATTCTTCGCTTTGCTCAGAATGACAAGGACCCGTTTAGAATGACAAAAGCATAACCCAAGATGACAGATAGTGCTGTTTAGTCAGCCAATAGCTCTAGTGCTGTTTTTAGTTGTGTATCTTCATTTGGTTGGTTTTCTACTACTATATCTGGGATTATCCCTATACCATCTATTTTGTTCATGTTTGGGGAGAAGTATTCAGCTATTGTTAGTTTGATACCATCCCCTCTTGGTAGTGTAACTACTTCTTGTACTGTTCCTTTTCCATAGGTGGTGACCCCTACTAGAGTCCCTACTTCTGTATCTTTGATTGCCCCTGCTAGTATTTCTGAAGCACTAGCGGATCTTGCATTAACTAATACTACTAATTCATACTTTGTTTCTTCTAATTTTGAGTTATGGGTTTCTATGTCATTTTCTCCATATTTAATATGAACAACTGGTCCTTTTGGCACAAATTTACCTGCTATATCAACAACCTCATCTAGATACCCTCCTGGATTATCTCTTAAATCTAGGATAATTTTATGGATATTTTGGTCCTCTAGATACTCTAGTACATCTAGCATCTTGAAGTAGGAGTTATTATTAAATCTTTCTAATATGATATATCCGATATCGTCTATTACCTGATACTGTACTGGATCCACTACTACATGATCTCTTGTTACAGAAATAACCTTTGTATAGTGTTTGCTTCTAACTCTAAGTTTCGCTACTGTTCCTATTTCACCTTTTATTAAATCCACAGCTTGATCTGCTGACATGCCTTTGACTGATTTTGCGTCTACACTAATAATTATATCGTCTGGTAAAAGTCCCGCTTTCTCAGCTGGACTTCCATTGATAGGTCGTACTACTTTTATATAATTATTTTCTTCCCTTATATAGGCACCTATTCCTACAAAGTTTCCTTCTAAGTCTTCATTGAATTTGGCGAATTCCTCTTCTGTAAAATAGTCGCTGTGCTTGTCAAGTTTATTGAAAAGCTCATCCAGGGAATCCCCTAAGCCTTCTGAAGGTATTTCATTTACATAACGATTTTGTACTAGGTCTAATACCTCTTGATAGTATTCATTGTCCAACTCTTGAACTTGGGCATATGATTGTAGCGGTGTTGCTAGTATAATTATCAGCAATATTAATGATATGAGTGATATCTTGTTTTTATTCCACATTTGTTTATCCCCCTTTAGTTAGTCGAGCAGTCTAAGCATCCCTACTATATTTGTCATCCTAAACGTTTTGAAGGACCTAAAGATTCTTCGCCAACGCTCAGAATGACGAGTGGCTACGCCCTACGAAATCAGATCCTTCGACTCCGTCTCAGGATGACAAGGCGTCTTATTTGAAATAATCTGTCTTTAATATATAATCGGACATATCTATTTCTTTTTTTACCTCTTCTGAAATATTTCTAAACTGTTCTACCTCTAGCACTTCCCTTGTATGTCTATTGATTGCTCGGCTTCTTTCGAAGATTCCGTCTCTTGAGATTTCAAAGAGTGTATCTTTATCTATGAAGGAGCCTTTTAGCATATAGGTTTGTGGTGCTATGATATTATTTCCATTATAATTAGTTAGATCTCTACCAAATACTAAGCCCTTGGTGTTATCGTAGCCCATTATATTGGCTATTGTTGGATAGAAGTCTAGTTGGCTTCCTATGGTAGTTACGGTTTCTCCTATTGTCTCATTTGGTATATGGATAACCAATGGGATGTTTTTCATATGATCATAATCATAGTCTGCTCCTACGATATCCTTCATTAGCGCTGCCTCATCTTGGGCTGCTGATATGGCAAAGTGGTCTCCATATAGGGCTATGACTGTCTCTTCATATAGTCCTTCTTTTTTAAGATTCTCTATGAATCTACCTATTTCTTGGTCAGCATAGTGTATTGATTGGAGATAGTCTCCTATCATATTGCCTTCATGCTCTTCTTTTATATCTAGTACATTGTACTCCTCTGGCATTTTAAAAGGGGTATGACTTGATAGGGTGATTATAAAGGCGTAAAATGGATTGTCATCTACCTTATCTAGCTCTTTTAAATAGTCTATGGTTTGGTCAAAGAAATCTTCGTCCCTTATGCCAAATCCTAGTACTTCTTCAAACTCATAGTCCTCCTGTGATATAAATCTTTGGAATCCTTGATTTTCATATGCCAGCTCCCTATTCCAAAACTGTTTTTCATATCCATGGAATACCCAGGCTGTATAGCCATTGTCCCTTAGTAGCCAAGGCAGTCCATAGAATGTATTGTCTTGGTATTGGGTGTAGGTTGGCTCTTCCATTGATGGGTAGAGGGAGTTTTGTGTCACAAACTCTGCGTCCGATGTATTTCCTCTGCCTAGTAGTTGGAAATAGTTATTATAATATACCGATGATTGATCATTGACTAATTTGTTTAAGTTTGGTGTTATTTCTTGCCCATTATAATGTAGATTGATGACAAAGTTTTGTAGGGCTTCTACTTGTAGAACAATTAGGTTTTTGCCTTTGCCCAGTCCCGTTAGCTTTCCTTCTTTGAGTCTAGCCCTTGATTTTAAATCATTGATATCCTCTTCTGTTAGGGTTATTTCCTCTGTTGGCACTTTACTACCTAATATCGTCTCTACGATATCTGTTGCATGATAGGTATAGACCTCTTGGGCTTTTACTGATGATAATTCGCCTTTTATATTTAGGCCAATTATTATACTAAATAGAAGTATACCTACTGCTGTAGGGGTTATTCTTCTTAAACGTTGACTGATGATTGGTCTGTATTGGACCTTTTTCATATAGTAGATTATGAATGGTATATCTAGGACCAGTATGGTTACCCTTATATTGAGCAATACCCTTAGGCTATCTGCTACCGCTGTCAATTGTCCTACCTGTTTTACCGCTCGTATATTTGGTAGCATATTAAAGTGGGTGTAGTAGGCTGCGTCTATTAGCATAATAACTGATATTACACAATAGAAGATGAGGGCATTGCGATTTGTCCCTTTCCCATCTTTTCTGTATATAAATGACAGTACCGCCATGGATATTAGGGTACTTATAAGAACTATTGGTATACGGTTGTATTCTACATTTATTAAATTGGTAAACCATATGAATTTTATTGTTAGTAATATTGATAGTAGCATTTTGATACCTCCTAAGATCCTTCTCTATCGCTCAGGATGACAACTTCTATTGAGTCTTCATATTCTATATATACATCTGTACCCAATTCTTTTATATTTTCTACTAAATCTGTTTGTAATCTATCTTCTTCTAATATGATACCAAATAAACTGTGAACCTTTAAGAAATCTAGGATTTCTTGGTCTGTGTAGTTATTTCCTAGTGTATTCAATAGTAGATTTTCGTATCCATGGGCTGTGATGAAATAATGTTCATCAAAACTATTGATCTCTACTATAAAGTCCCTTGGGGATTTTGGTATGGCATATTTCATCTTGTAAAATAGTGTGTCTTTATTTTCCGATTCGCTTCTAAATAATATATGTGCATCATTATATAGATTTGTCCAATCAGCCAGCTCTTCTATTGGTATAGGCCCTTGATCATTTACTAGAATTATTTTTTGTTCTTCTAGTTCTTTATCTTCGTCTTCAGTAAGGGATATATCTACTGGCATTATTTTATTTCCTTTATTATAGGCTGCTGTTAGCTCATCTATTGTATTGGTACCTATCTTTTGTATATATTCTTTATTTTGTATCCTATTTACTGTGATTTGTCCAAAGTCTAATACCCCATTATTTTCTATTAGATGTTTTAGTATATCATTCTTTAGGATGAAGTTGGATTTATTGATATCTTCTATGGCCTTTTCATAAACATCTCTAAACTCACTAATATCTAAGGATTCTCCTGTTTTTATATCTATTGCGGTACTGTGGTCAAATATCTCTGTCCTTGAGATGGAAAATATTGTATCTTCATCTACAAAGGAGCCTTTTCTCATAATAGTTTGTGGTGTTACATTGGTGTAGCCTTCATAGTTATTTAAGTCTCTACCAAATACTAGGCCTTTTTCATTTTCATATCCCATGATATTGAGTATTGTTGGGAAAAAGTCCAGTTGACTACCTACTTTGGATACTGTATGTCCTAGATCTTCTCCTGGGACGTGAATTGCCATCGGTATATTCATTATATGGTTGAAATCATATTTATGACCTAAGAAGTCCTCCATCAGTGTATGGATTTCCTCCGATGTGTTTTGTATGGCGAAGTGATCTCCATATAGGGCTATGACCGAATCTTCATATAGTCCTGCTTCTTTTAATTCTTCTATAAATTCTCCTATATATTTATCTGTATAGTGAATTGATTGTAAATAGTTGCCTAGTATGGTCCCTTCATGCTCTGGTTTTATATCTAGCACATGGTACTTTTCTGGCATTTCAAAGGGGTTGTGGCTTGTTAAACTTACTATAAATCCATAGAATGGGTTTTCATTAAGGTTGTCCAGTTCTACTAGATAATCTATGGATTGTTCAAAGAAATCTTTATCTGTGATTCCTAGTCCTATGGATTCTTCAAAGGTATAGTCTTCTTCTGAGATAAACCTTTCAAAACCTTGGTTGACGTAGGCCTTCTCCCTATTCCAAAACTCCTTCTTATATCCATGAAATGCCCATGATGTATATCCATTATCCTTTAATACCCAAGGTAATCCATAAAATGTATTGGTCTCGTATTGAGTATATGTAGGAGATTCCATTGATGGATGGAGACTGTTGTTGGTGACAAATTCTGCATCCGATGTGTTTCCTCTCCCCAATAACTGGTAATAGTTGTCATAGTATATTGAAGAACTATCATGGATCAATTTATTTATATTCGGTGTGATCTCTTGTCCATTATATTCTAAATCTACTACAAAGGATTGTAGGGCTTCTATTTGTAGGACGATTAGGTTTTTATCCTTACCTATTCCTGTATAGGGGCCTTGTAGAGACCTGGTTCTTTCTTTAAGTTCCGCCAAATCCTCTTCAGTGAATTTTGTATTCCCTTCCAAAGTTTCTGTTTCTTCATTAGAAAACAGGGTGTTTTTTATATCTGTAAAATGGAATGTATAGAGCTCTTGAAGTTTTATTGAGTTGATACTTCCATTGATATTTACAAAGGTAAATATCCCTATGATAAATACTAGAAGTCCTGCCCAGATTCCTATTTTAAACTTATTTGGATAATTTTTTCCAGCCTTCTCAAACTTTAGTAGATAAAATACTACAAATGGTATATCGATTACTAGTAGTAGATTCCTTAGGGTTAAAAGGGATCTAACACTGTCTGCTACATCTGTTAATTGACTTGCTTGATTTAGCATTTTAACTGATGGTAATGAATTAAAATATGCATAGTGAACTACGTCTACTAGCATAATTGCTGATATTAGTATATAAAATATGGATATAAAAATATTTTTATATTTAGATTTACTCATGCCTATAGAGCTTGTAATGAGTAATGATACGGATATAGTTATTAAAAATATAGCTACTGAATTGTACTCTATTTCTGTTCCTGCCATAAATAACATGATTTTTAGTGCTATTAGAATTGATGTAAGTATCAAAGCTGCACCTCCTTGATTTTTAATACTATATATTTTACATTAGTTTTACATATTAGTAAAGGGACGACAAAAACCCTAGTTACCCAGGGTTTTTGTTTTTATCCTATTAAAATGTTAGTGTTCCATTTTCATTGTGGATTACTTGTAGTACTTGTTCTTCTCTTATTTAGTATATTCCAATATCTCCTTTTCAACTTGAGATACATCAGGTAAATAAGTTTTCAACAACTTTAAATTTCCTATAATTTCATAGTCTCCTAATTTGGCTGGGATAAGTATACTATCACCTATATTGATTTCTTCTTGGCCGTTTTTATGCTTTATTATCCCACTGTTCTCTACACAGGTAAAGATAAAAAACCTTTCTGTATCACTTGTTTCTGATAGACTTCTTTTGATATCATAAAGTTCTAAAGAAAAATGTTCATTTAAACAATAATAGGTTTTATCATAGTTATCTCCCGCTACAAATATTCCATTACGTCCCTTGCCTACAAGTTCAAAATCTATTACTTCTAAAGCCTTTTCTATATGAAGTTCTCTATCTCTACCATAATCATATACCCTATAAGTAGTATCACTATTTTGCTGGACTTCTATTAGCATTATACCTGCTCCTATTGCATGAACTAATCCACTTTTAATAAAGTAAACATCCCCTTTTTTTACTTTTATACTATTCATACGATTCTCAATTGTACCTTCAGCAATCGATTGTATGAATTCATCTTTAGTACAATTATTTGTACCAACTATTATATTAGCGTCTTCCTCAGCATCTAGTATATACCATGCCTCAGTTTTTCCCATTTCCCCTTCATTTATAAGGGCATATTCATCTCCAGGGTGAACTTGTACTGAAAGTCTTGCACTGGTATTTAATATCTTAACTAACAAAGGAAACTTGTCTTTGTTTATTTTATTACCAATCAAGTCTTCCCCTTTAGCTCTTATTAATTCTTCCAAGGACATGCCTTTATATGCTCCATTTTTAACTATACTCATTCCATTGGGATGGCAAGCTATATCCCAAGACTCCCCAATGTTTCCTTTAGGCACATTTTCACGTGGTATCTTAAATTCGTCTGCACCCCAAACTTTTTCATAATACAGACTTTTAAATTTTAATGGGTACAATGACACATCTATCCCTCCATTAAATTTCATACTCTTTAAAGGTTAATTTTGAATGTCTTTATTTCATAAGGATTTATATCAAATTCAAAGGAGTTTCCTTCAAAGTCTACACTCTCCATGTCCCTCTCCATTAAATTACACTCCGTAACACTCACTATGTCCTTAAATATATTGAACTTTACTTTACTTCTCATATTCTTGTATTCATACATCCTCACTATGATAGAGTCGTCATCTTCAGCCTTTTTCATTGCTTCAATGATGACATTTTCCTTGTTTGATACCACATTTGCTATTGAAAATTCATTATCCAAACTTCCATCATGTTGGCCTTCTACTACAGCTAATAAAGGTGTATTGATATTGTAGCCCATACTAACCGTTTCACTTTCTTTCCAAGTTCCTTTATGAGGATATAGTGAGTATTTGAACCTATGCTCTTCTCTATCAGATATTGGATTTACAGATATTCCTGATTTAATAAGTGTTAGTCTCATTAATCCATCTTTGATATCGTGACCATACTTACTATCATTTAATAAACTTACTCCATAATCTCCCTCAGATAAATCCACCCATCTTTGGCCACAAGTTTCAAATTGCGCTACATCCCAAGATGTATTATTGTGGGTAGATCTAGTTACGTTACCATATTGTATTTCATAAGTTGCTTCACTAGTATTTAAATCTACTGGGAATGCTGCCTTTAATAGTACTTGATGCTGTTTCCAGTCTACATATGCTGCAAAGTCTATTTTATCTATATCATTATAAATATGAATATCTTGTATAATTTGTGAGTCTACAAAGTTCCTAATGATTCTTAGGGTACTTCTAACCGGTCCCACCTCTGTTACTTCTAAAGATTCAACATCATCTACTAGCCACATTTTTTCTTTGTAGTAAATATCTATATCCCAACAATCCCAATTCATCGGCTTGTCTTCAAAGGCCTGAAGAACATTCGCTCTTTCTCCATCTTTTAAAATTTCTCTATTCACCCTTTTATCAACTAATGACTCTATTTGACCCTTATCATCAAACTTTATATTAAAGAATTTATTTTCTGCATTTCTTTCCGTTAGATTAATATTTTCAAATTTTGTATTTGATTTTATGAGTTTAAATGTCTTATATCCATTGGCAGGTAAGTTTTCTGCATAGAATATGTATTTTCCATCCTCAATTCTTTGACATGGTCTTTCCACATTTCCATCTACTACTACCAATCCATCTAGATTATCTTCATAATCAAATTCTACAATATCATTTCTTATATATCCACCTGGATTAAATACCACTACTGAATCATCTTCAATATTTATATTTGATGCAATATGATTTGTAAGATTATTCATCATATCCCTACCATTAACTAACAGATTCTTGTACTCTTCCTCTGTAACTTCATATACTTCTTTTATTGATGTTCCAGGTAAGATATCATGGAATTGATTAAGTAATATTGTTTCCCATGCTGAATTTATATTTCTTTGTGGATATTCTTTACCTAATTCCATACCCAATATACTTAGCTTTTCTAGTGATGTATATAGATTTTCACACAATCTGTTGTCTCTTTTGTTCTTACCCATTGAAGTATAAGTACCCCTATGGTATTCAAGATATAGTTCACCTACCCACTTAGGCAGTTCTTTATTATCCTCTACTGTTTTTTCTAATTTTTTAAAGTAATCTAAGGAGTTTCCTAAATTCACCTTTGGACTTCCTGGTATACCTTTTTCCATTCTCTTCGCTACTTCAAGCATTTCAAATGTAGGTCCTCCACCACCATCTCCATACCCATAGGCAACTAATACATCATTGCTCAGGTTCTTTTGTTGGTATCTATCCCATGCTCCAATAATTGCTCCAGGATGAATCTGTCCATTATATGTTGTAGAATGTGACTCTGGGCTATGATATGGCGCTCTAGTTGTCATAAAATGGGTTAATATCTCTGTACCATCAATACCTCTCCACATGAATGTATCATAAGGCATTTTATTAAATTGATTCCATGAAATTTTAATGGTCATAAAGTAATTTACATCTGATTTTTTAAGTATTTGTGGCAAAGCTGCTGAATAGCCAAATACATCTGGTAACCATAATACTTCTGTATCTACATCAAACTCTTCTTTAAAGAATCTTTTACCATATAGTAATTGTCTTACAAGGGATTCACCTGAAGTCACGTTACAATCAGGTTCCACCCACATACTTCCTTCCGGTTCCCAACGTCCTTCTCTTACTCTTTCTTTTACCTTCTCATATAGTTCTGGATAATCCTCTTTTAAAAATTTATACAATACAGGCTGAGAAGACATAAATACGTATTCTGGATATTGATCCATTAGATTCAATACAGTGGAAAAACTACGAGCTACTTTTTCCCTTGTTTGCGCTACTGTCCATTGCCATGCTACATCTATGTGCGTATGGCCCACGCATGTTGCAATGACTTCATCATGGCCGCATAGTTTTTCATAAAATTCTATTTCTAGGTAGTCATTTGCCTTTTTTATACTATCATAATAATCTTTTGAATATGGTTTTCTTAAGTCTATTATATTTACAGCATCATTTAGCACTTGAAGCATTTCAATTCTTCTTTTATCTTCACTATCCAACTTTTCACATACCCAGATTGGTACTTGCAGATTGAAATATAGCTTTCTCGTATCTAAATTTACTGTAGATATAGTTCCCTTGATTATACTTTTTTTATCACTTAAGGTTCCAGAATATGCATGTAAATCAACTTTGTATTCTTGTCCAGCATTTGCAGATTCACTTAAGATTACTTCACTATGATTTATATCTAATCCCTGGATAAGCTTTTCATTCACATAAAGTATAAATTGGGGATTGGATGCATTCCAGCCATTTCCATCTGAAAAAAATCTTACTGCTACATTTTTACCCTGAAAATGCTCTGGTATAATTACTGAGGTCTTCATCCAAGAATGATAGTCTTTACCACCCCATAGATCTCCAGCCTTATAGTCACGCCATTCTTCTGCCTTGTTCGCTTCCTCTACACTTAAGAAGTTGCCAACTGTAAATTTAAAATCTTCAATAGCTACATGCTCTTCATATACACAATCCTTTAATTCATCACATATTTTTTGAATTCTTTGTAATGAAAAGTACATTTGAGTCCCCCCTATAATATTTTATAAGTATTTCATACTATCTTACTTGCTAGTATTAGTCCTCCTATTATTCCCGACCTATCTCCTAATGCCGGTGATACTATTTTAACTTTGTTAAGATCCATATAATTATTAACTATCTTGTTTAAACTATTTTCTATAAGTTTGAAAATTATTTTTTGTTTCATAATTCCTCCACCCATCACTATCACTTCAGGGGCTAAAATATATATATAATTTGTCAATGCTTTAGCTAAGTATTCTGCCTCCAATTCCCATACTTCCATTTTATCTCTTAGTTCAAAACCTTTATTTTTCCATCTACCTTCTATGGCCGTTCCAGACGCTAATCCCTCTAGACATTTGTCTCCGTGATACGGACAAGACCCTTCATAGTTATCTCTTGAGACTTTTTCAATTAATATATGTCCCATTTCCGGCGAAGAAAACCCTTCCAGTAAACTATTATCTGATATATATCCAGCACCTATTCCAGTACCAACAGTAATATACAATAGTGATTTATGTTCTTTTCCTGCACCTAAATAATATTCTCCTATGGCAGCTTCATTTACGTCTGTTACTAATTTCATAGGTATACCAGATAGCCCATCCCTTAAAGCAGATATTAAATCAAAGTTAACCCATGGTAGCTTTGGAGTGTTTGATATCTTACCATAGCTGGGAGAATCCTCTATTGTATCTATTGGACCGAAGCTTCCTATACCTAGAGCCGATATATCCTTTCCTTTAAAAAACTCTACTATTTCAGGAATATTAATCTCAGGACTTGATGTCGGAATAGTAATTGTTTCTATTACTTGTCCACTTTTGTAGCCAACTGCACAAACAATTTTAGTTCCGCCTGTTTCTATTGATCCCAATAGTTTCATAAGATCATCCTTTCATTCTTATATTTCCTGTAATCTCTTAGATCATCTTTAAAATACTCTTTTAAATTCCTTTAGATCCTCATTATCCAACTTATTTACAAGATGAGTCAAAAGTTTTACTGAATTTTCTAGATCATCTAGATGAATAATACTATTATGGCTATGACCATATCTTGTTGGAATAGATATACTTAATGGCACTGCACCATCATAAACCTTATGCATTTCACCGGTATCTGTTCCACCACCCAACATAATATCTGTTTGATATGGTATTTCATTTTTCTTTGCTATATCTTTTGTAAAGGAGATTAGCTTTCTATTTCCAATAGCTGTAGCTTCTAAAAATGCAATTGATGGGCCTTCCCCTAAAGTAAGTGTAGATTCATATTTTTCACATCCAGGTGTATCTCCATATGATCCTATATCTATGGAAATGCATATGTCTGGGTTGATTTTTTGTGCCGCTGTCTTTGCACCACGTAGACCAACCTCTTCTTGAACAGTTGCAACTAAATATAGTTCACACGGTAATTCTTTATCAGATACATTTTTCAATAGCTCCGCAATTATTGCACAGCCAACTCTATTATCCCAGGCTTTAGTAGCTACATATCTTTCGTTACATAGTGGTTTGTAAGATGAAACAGGAGTCAATGGATCCCCCACCTTTATACCATAGGACAATAATTCTTCTTTATCCTTTACACCAAAATCAATAAATAAATCTGTAAACTCTATTCTCTCTTTCTTTGATAGGTTTTTTGAAGGTTTATGGCCTATAACCCCTATATACTCTTTGCCTTCTTCTGTTGTAACACATACTTCCTGTGTCATTAGCTGAGCTGGCCACCATCCACCAATTGGTTTTATAAAACAAAATCCTTGATCATCAATATAAGAAATCAAAAACCCTATTTGATCTAAGTGTGCAGCTATCATCACTTTAACAGCACCTTCACGGGATTTCTTTTTGAAAATAATGCTACCTAAATTATCAAAATCTACATCGTCGCTATAATCTTTTAGTTGGTCGTACATTAATTTGGCAACTTTACCTTCATGTCCAGATATTCCATTAACCTGAGTTAAACTCTTAATAAATCCATAATCTATATTCATAACTTGTCCCCTTATCTTGAAATATAGTACTAATAAAGTTGTTTTTATATGCCTATTTACTTAAAGTTTTAAAAGCATTCTCTAAATCTTCCATCAATATCTCTGTATCCTCTAATCCTATATATATTCTAATTAGGTTATTAGAGATATGTCTTTCTTCCAAGTCCTCTGAATTCTTGTTATAATTTGCCGAGGTTATTAAACTCTCAAAACCTCCCCAACTTACACCCAGTTTAAATACTTTAAACGAGTTCATAAAATCTCTAAGTTCATCATAATCTTTAAAATCCATATCTATGCTTAATAAGCTTGTATATCCACAAGTCTGTTTTTCATATATTTTCTTTTTATCGCCCTCTAGCAACAAAGGATGATTTATTTTATTTATCTTAGGATTGTCTTTTAACATACCTACAATTTTTTCAACAGAGGTTTTTTGATATCCTAATCTTTGTCTTAAGGTCCTAAGTCCTCGGAGAGTTAGCCAAGCATCGATAGGCCCCAAAACTGCTCCACCAAATTGATGGCCTACCTTAAATATTTCATCTACTATGTCATAGCTAGATATCACTGCTCCACCTAGTGTATCACTATGGCCAGCAATAAATTTTGTACATGAATGCAGTACAATATCTATACCATGTATAATTGGTTTTTGATATAAGGGTGTAGCCCACGTATTATCAATTGCAGTTAATATATTTCTTGATTTTGCGATATCAGCTGCTTTTCTTAAGTCTATAACATCAAAATTCATTGTTGATGGACTTTCTAAGTATATGAGTCTAGTATTTGACTTTATATGATTCTCTATTTCAGAGGCATCGTCGATAAATATGTTTGTATACTCAACGTCAAATTTTTCTAATACATCTGCATAGCTTACTGCTGGTCCATATATATTATTTACGAACAATATATGATCACCTTTTTTAACAAGGGTAAATATTGTAGCACTTATTGCTGCAATACCTGAAGCGAAGCATTTACACTTTTCTCCTCTTTCAAGCTGAGCTAATTTATCTTCTAAAATTTTTACAGTTGGATTGACTCCTCTAGTATAAACATAATGTTCTCTCTCACTTGTAATACCCTCTAAAAATTTATCCCAATTTTTAAAGCTGAAAAGGGATGTTTGAAATATTGGCGGTGCTACCGCTCCTATATTTTCTTCTATATCTTCATGTGAGTGTAAACAAATCTTCGAGTCTTCTTTTTGCCATTGTTCCAATCAATTCACCTTCTTTATTAATTTAACATCCTAGTTGTTTTTTGTACTATCACCCAGAATCAATTCTGTATCAAGTAAAATTCTTTCCTTTTGCTTTTCTCCAATGATTACACGATTTAACATCTCTACTGCTTTTGTCCCCATTTCATTTTCATTCTGTTTAATATGGGTAAAAGGATAGTTTCCTAAGATATACTCAGGCGAATCAAAACAAATTATTTCCATATCTTCTGGAACACTTTTGCCTAGATCTTCTATAGCTTTCTTCACTAATACGGCAATGTCATATTCCGCTGCAATTATGGCTGTCATGTCTGAATTAGATTCAATAAACTCTTTAATATCCTCTATAATTTTTTTAAAAGTTGCTTCATAATCTTGACCAGGCAATCTACTCATTACCTTATCATATATATATTCTTTATTTATCTGTAATCCACTTTCAAGAATACTTTGAATAAATCCTTGTTTTCTATCATCCAAAGTCGTAGTCTCTTTATCCAAACCAGTTACCAATCCTATATGTTGATGCCCATTTTTTATAAAGTATGATACAGCTTGACTAGTTGCCAAAATATTATCAGAACTTACAAAGGGAACATGAATCCCATGTAAATATCTATCTAAGAACACAATTGGATAACCTTCCACAAACAATTTTAATATCCTATCACTATAATAGTCACCATGAACTGGCATTATAATGATTCCACTTGCTCCCATCTGAATCAATTCTTCAATTGCTTTCATTTCAGCAATTTGATTGCCATTAGATTTTTTTAATACCAAGTTATATCCAAGTTCTTCTGCTTTTCTATAGGCCCCATTAAATACCTCAATCCCAAAAGAATTCCAAATAGTCTCTACAACCATTCCAATTGTTTTCTTTTCTGTATTTACATTGTCCTCAATTTTTTCTTCTTTGCTGGCAACAAAACTTCCAACTCCCGAGTATCGAACTATAATTCCATCATCTACAAGCATATTCATAGCTCTTTGAGCAGTAATTCTACTTACATTATATTTTTCTGATACTTCTTTTTCTGTTGGAAGCTTGTCACCTATTTTATATTTCTCTTGTTTGATCTCTTCAAATAAATCCTTATATATCTGGACATATAAAAACTCATCACTCATACCTTTATCCTCCATATTCATATTTGATTTACACCTCAATTATTTTTTAGAATCCTTTTTTAAAATTATATAAGAGCCTATAGTTGGTATTAAAGAAACAACTAATGTTATTACTGCTATCGTAAAAGATTCCTCACTCTTTAAGGCTAAAAGTAGACTAAAGACATTTAAGAAAAATAGTAATAGGGATAATCTAAAAATAATTTTTAAAAACTCTTTAGGTATTGCTCCTAATAGGTCCATTTTGGAATTTTTTCTTCTAGATGACACGCTATCACTCTTCCTCTGCTTTCCACTAGTTCTGGTTCCTTTTTTTCACATATATCCTCAGCGTATATACACCTTGGATTGAATCTACATCCCTGCGGAGGATTGGCTGGATTAGGCATTTCCACACTCTTCAGTGGTAATTCCCTTCTTTTTCTACTTATTTCAATATCTACAGCAGGTATTGCCGAAAGTAGTGCTTGTAAATATGGGTGTCTTGGGTTTTCTAATACCTTTTCCAATTCGCCTAATTCAACCATTTTACCTAAGTACATAACCCCAATTTTTCCACCTTTGACTATATATCTTGCAGTTGCCAAGTCATGGGTTATATATATAAAGGAAATTCCAAACTCTTTATTCATCTTTGACATTAAATCTAGCAAGGCGATTCTTAAAGAGACGTCTACCATCGACACTGGTTCATCAGCTATAATCAACTTTGGACCAACAGATAATGCACGGGTCAGTAAAACTCTTTGTCGTTGCCCCCCACTTAATTGATGAGGATATTTCTTCATAAACTGATCAACTGGCGTTAAGCCCACCAGCTCAAATAATTCCTCTAATTTTTTTCTAGCTTCTATCTTATTTTTTACAACCTTATGTCTAATCATTGGATCTTTTAAAGAATCAAAAATAGTACGCGATGGATTTAATGCTGCATAAGAATCCTGATGTACCATTTGCACTTCTCGTCTAAACTGATTTCTTTCGGTCTTGGTCATTTTTGCTATATCTTTACTGTTATAAAAAATTTCTCCAGCTGTTGGTTCTACAAGTCCAGTGACTATTTTACCTAATGTAGTCTTGCCACATCCACTTTCTCCTATAAGAGCAATTATTTCGCCTTTATTAACCTCTAAACTCACATCAACTAAAGCCCCTACCTGTTTATTGGTCTGAAATAGCCCATCCTTTCCCTTATAGTACTTATCAATATTTTTAACTTTTAGTAATGTGTCCACGAGCAATCACCTCTTCATAATTATGACATCTTACCATATGGTTTTCATTTATCATTGTTGCTTCTGGTTTGGTATCCAAACATTTTGCAATACAATATTCACATCTCGGTGCAAAATTACACCCTTTTGGCAACTCCATTAAGTTTGGGGGATTTCCCTTTATTGCTTTTCTATTATTTAAATCATCAGTAAGGGAGGGAGTTGCCATTATCAATCCTCTTGTATATGGGTGATGCGGATTATTAAAAATCGTAAATACATCGGTAATTTCTACTATTTCACCCGCATACATGACTGCAATCCTATCAGCCATGGATCCTACTACGGATACATCATGGGTTGACATTATCATTGTTAAATTTAATTTTTTGTGGAGTTCTTTTAATATTTCAAAAATATATGCTTGAGTTATTACATCTAGAGCAGTTGTCGGTTCATCAAGTATTAGTATTTTGGGATCTGTAATTAAACTAAGTGCTATAATTGCCCTTTGTCTCATACCACCGCTCAATTCGTGTGGGTATGATTTTAATACCCTTTCTGGATTTAACCTAACATATCCAAGTAATTTAGCAGCTTTATTTGCAACTTCTTCTTCTGAATAGTTTTTTTCATGTGCCGCAACTGTCTCTATAAAGTGATCTTGTATTGTTAGTATGGGGTTCATTGCATTTTGAGCAGCCTGAAACACCATTGATACTTCTTTCCATCGAAATTGATTTAATCTATTTATATCAAGCTCTAAAATATTTTTATTTCCGTACCATATCTCCCCATTCATTATCTTTCCTGGTCTTGATACAATATTTAAAATACTTGATGTTAAAGTGGTCTTCCCACTTCCACTTTCACCAACTAATCCTATTATTTCTCCCTGTTTTACATCTAATGAAACCTTATTTAAAGCCCTAAGATTTCCTGAATCTAGTATAAATTCAACTGTTATATCTTCAATTTTTAAAATATCATTCACTTTCATAATAATTTTGACCTCCTATTAGGATGATAGTTTTGGATTTAGAGCATCGTCTAAGCCGTTTGCGAAAAACAAGCATCCCATTTGAAATAACATTATCCCAAAGACAGGAACTAAAAAGTATATTAATGCCGTAGAACCATACATCGCTCCAGTTGTTGAAGTAGCAAGGTTTATCATCATACCCCAGTGTTGAGCTGAGAAAGGAACCAATCCTAAGACCATTAGACCTACACTGGCTGTTATTGCACCCTTCATTATTGATATAAAGTTTATTAATATATAAGAAACCATATTGGGGAACATTTCTTTAAATATAATGTGAAAGAGACCCATTCCTAAACATCTGCTGGCTTCAACAAAATCTCTATGTTTAAGAGAAAGGATTTGAGCTCTAATTGAACGAGCTAGTCCAGCCCAAGACCATAAACTAAGTACTACACCAAAAAGGAAAGGATTGTCTATTCTAATTATCATAGAGAGTACCATCATTATAGGGAAGCTTGGGACGGTTAACATTATCCCAGTTATACCCATCAATATATCATCAAGGATTCCACCAGAAATACCTGATATAGTACCCACAAGAAATGCCACAACGATGGTTAAAACAGCTGTTATGAATGCTACTAATAGCACATTTCTAGACCCATGAACAAATTGTGAGAACGTATCTCTTCCAGCATAATCCGTACCAAAGGGATGCTCTAGTGAGGGCGCTTGTAATCTTTGTTCATAATTTGTTGTAATTTCTTCAGGTATGATTTCCGGACCTACAGTAGCCATTAAAAAGAACATTATTAAAATTAGCATTCCTATAAAAGCCTGCTTGTTCTTCCTAATTACTTTAAAAAACGCTTTAAATCTTTTCATATATATACCTCCTATGCTTTATCTTTGATTCTAGGATCCAAAAGTATATTACAAAAGTCTGCGGCTAAATTTGCCAGAACAACTGCTATCGTTATCATAAGAAACATCCCCTGCATCAAAGAATAATCTCTTGCTGCAATAGCTCTGTTTAAATAGAATCCTACACCTGGATAGGCAAATAGATTTTCAATTAAAGGCGATCCTCCAAACAAAGCTCCGAAGCTTATTGCTAAGCTAGTTATTAAAGGCAGTATAGCGTTACGTCCTACATATGTTTTTCGGATTCTTTTTTCCGATAATCCCCTAGCCCTTGCAGCCATAATATAATCCTCTGATAACACACTTACCGCACTACCCTTCATAAACAATGCCCAAGATCCAAGTCCAGTTATGACATAAGTAAGCATTGGTAGGAATGAATGATAAAGGACATCTTTGATGAATAAAAAGTTAAAACCTGGAGTTACTTGACTACTATAAGCTCCCCTACTAGGGAACCATCTGAGTTTTGTACTAAATAAAACCACCAATAATAAACCGACAATATAGTCTGGTAGCGATCCTGATATAGATGCGTATACGGAAACAATAGGATCAATCAATGTATTTCTATTCCATGCAATATACATACCTATAAGGACCCCTAATACAAAGGCAATGGTAACAGATATGGTCAATATGAACAAGGTCCACGGTAAGGCTCCTGCTATTACCTTAATGACGGGTTGCTTACTAGACATAGATTCTCCTAGTTCCAATTTTGACAGATCCTTTAAATAACTCATATATTGTTCGCCAAATGATTTGTCTGGATCATAATTTAGTAAGGCTTTGGCTTTCTCATAGGCTTGATTATAGTCTAAACCTTCATTAGTTATTAATGACATTGCCATTGTATCTACTGGATCACCAGGCATTAGCCGTATAACAAAAAATGTAATAGATGTTGCAAATAATATAGTGGCAACTAGTATGGCCAATTTTTTTACCCAAACTTCTACAATTTTCATCATAATTATTTTGTCGTGCTAAATTACTCAATTTAAGAAAATTTACCACAACTTCCCCCTTTCATATTATGTTCTAATTCTTACGACTTGAGATTCTTGTTTCTAAACCACTCCTTTCATTTAATTGGTAAACGCTCTCCCATCTATTTGTTTTATATAACAAATTTTTGTATAAAATATTATACACCATATAACAAATGATTATATGAATATATCATTATATAACATTTGATTGTTAATTTAGCTGAATTCAATCTTTTTGTAGGATCCTATTAGTTTTATATTAATTTTCCAACTATTTTTAAAAGTATATTCTTGTTTTTATGTTTTATGTTGCTTTTAAATTCATTTTGTTCTATAATGAATTAAAGCTTTTACGGGTTGATATAACATTTATAGTCTTATATGTCATTAAATATATCATTTATAACAGATATTGTAAAGGTAAAATTATTTATCCGTTATGAAAACCTTATCATTAATTGTATTTATATTAGAAACGTTTTCTTTTGTTTAATTATCATACACTATCTTCTAAACAATGTATGGTATGTTATATAGCTGTCCTATTTATTAAATACTTAAGGTTAAGGAGGTGTTCTTGAATATTGTAGAAGCTTAATATTGTTTACTTTTAGTTTTGCAAGTTTTAAAGTTATTAAGTTTTACAAAATTTAATTATCACTTATAAGGGGGAAGTAAATTTTATGAATTCCAAAAGAATAATTAGTCTAATTTTCGTTTGTATGATTCTAGTTAGCACACTAGCTGGATGTACTCAAAACGAGGATCCGTATCGTAAGTATGCCGAAGAAAGAGTTTTAAGAATGAGTAGTGGATTCGATCCACCAGAGACTATGCATGGAAACATTTGGGCTACAGCTGGCCTAGGCACTATCCCAAGATTTGTTCATGAGAGGTTATTTGATTATGTTCCACTACCAGAAAAAACTTATATTCCGGTATTAGGGGAATCATTCGTCGAGGACGGTAATAAAATTACAATCAACTTACGTCAAGGAGTTTTATGGAACGACGGAACACCATTTACTAGCAAAGACGTAATCGCACAATTCAATCTCGCTTTTATTGCCGGTAATGTAATTTGGGACTACATGGAATCTATTGAAGCCATAGATGAGCACACAGTTGTAGTTACCTTTAGTAGACCAAATGTTATTACTACGCAACTTGTTGCTAATATGACTATGGATTCCCCACATCACATTTATAAGGAGTGGGCTGATCCTGCAGGTGAAGTAGTAGCTAATAGAAAACCTGGTACAGACACTAAATGGGATCAATCGACTATGGATGCAATTCAAGGTGTAAAAGATAAATTACATACTTTTAAACCTGAAGCCATAGGATTCGTTGGAACTGGTCCATTTATACTAAACAATGTAACATCTTCAGAGGCTTCACTAGTAAAAACTGAAAACTATTGGGGAGCAGAAAATATACAGTTTGACGAAGTAAGAATAGTTAAATACACTACACTTGAGTCATATTTAAATGTTATCATGTCAGATGGATACGACTTTGAAACACAAGGTATGTCGCCTGATGTATATGAACAAGTTATTAAAGAAAATGATGATTTAAGAATTGTTCTGGCTCCTGATTTAGGACAACCTTCATTACAATTCAATATGAAACATAAATACATGGATGAAAAATATGTACGTCAAGCAATACAATATGTAGTTAATAGGGACCTTTTAATGTTAATAGCTGAACCAGGCTCAGAAAATGCCGACTTAACATCTTCAGGCATGATTCCTCCAATGCGTGATATCTTTTTAGATGAAGAGTTTGTTGATTCATTAAACTTATACAATGATAATCCTGAAAAAGCAGAAGAAATACTTACTGAAAATGGATGGAGTCGTAACGCAGACGGAATTTGGCTAGACGAAACTGGAAAAGTTGTTGAATTAGAATTAACTACAACTAGTGCATATCCGACATTCTTCCTATGTGGCGATTCCATTGTTAATCAATTAAATGAATTTGGACTTAAAACCACATTAAAAGCTATGGAAGTAAGTGCTTACTGGAAATATGTAAGTGAAGGAACTGCTATGATGAGTATCTCAATGAGACCTGGACACCCTAACTATGGTGAACCTTGGGAAACTTATAGAAGTTTCTTTATTGACGGAGCTGCCGATATGGGGTTCACAACTCCTGAAGAAAAGAAAGCAGGGCTTACAAATGTTGTTTTAGAACTTCCTGATGGAACTAAGATAGATACGGGAGAACTATTAGACGAGTTACTAACTACTGAAGACCCAGATAGAAAACAAGAGATTACAGAATACTTTGCATCAACAATAAATGATTTAGCAGTATTTATGCCTTTAGTTACAAAATATATACCAAACAAAATCTACAATCCATATCTAACTGGATTCCCAGAAGATAGTAGTGATACTCTTTGGTATGGAGCTGACAGCCCAAGAGTATTAGTAAGATTAATGAGAGAAGGAAAACTTTATTATTCAGTTGATTAAACAAAACAAAAACCCTGGTTTCCCAGGGTTTTTATTTTTATTCTATTAAAATGTTAGTGTTCCATTTTCATTGTGGATTACTTGCAGTACTTGTTCTTCTCTTCCATTTAGTACATTGACGTAAATTATAAAATCTCCTTCTTCGTGTTTGCCTTTGAACTCGTAGCATAATATTTCATTTCTTCCTTTTGGTATTAGGGCCAATCTTTCTGAATCTATGTTGAACTCAGTTCTTAAATTTGCCCTCGCTTCTTCCAAGCTGATTGTCGGGGTTTCAAAGGTTCTGTCTTGGTGATTTAGATAGTATGATGATGCGTCAAACCCTACTACTTCTCCTGTGTCTAAGGCCACTTTTACCTTTATTAAGTCAGGATATATGGTGACATCATCTTGTTTGTTGGCTAAGTTAAATAATATATATCCATCATTTTGTAGGGAATAGTTTGGTTCCATACTGTCGAAGCCTTTTTCATTTAGATAGTTTAGTGCATAAGCTTCTGCTTCTTCTATGGATATTTGAGGGTTTGATATTGGTCTTGGATTTGCCATCCATAGTACTCTACCACCTTGTTGGGATACTCCTGTGTATACTGCTAGTTCCTTTTGTTGGTTGTTTGGATAGAGATGAAATGTATAGGATGGTATCCTTAGTTCTGCTACATCTTCTCCTAC
>JAAYGX010000120.1 GCA_012735585.1 Tissierella sp. | reverse complement strand
GTTGCTACTTCATCAGTCTCATAGGCTTGACTGATAGCACCTTCTGCAACCTGATTTACTACATGACCGATTTCATCAGATGTAACACTCATACTAGTAGAAATATCTGCAAATCTATCAGCAAATACATTTAGCTCATCCGTAGTACTTTTATAACCAACAAAGTCAGTTTTTATAGATTCTTTTATTTCTCTTATTTTGTGATTTATATCTTCAAAATAGTCATTAGTAGATATATTATGAACTAAAGAAAAGTCTTTGTTCTTTATCTCATCTAAATGTTCATTGATATATTTTAGTGGTCTAAACAACCCTTTACTAATGATAAAAGGCATAACTATGGATAACGCTAGAATACTTGGTATGGCCATACTCTTAGGTGCAAATTGAAGTAATAATACACTTGGTAATCCTACAAATAAAAGAGAAGCTAAAGCGATCTTTCCTTCCATATTTTTAATAAAACCTAATGAAAGTAATTTATTAAAATGGAATTTTTTCTGATAGTAAATTTCCTCTGTAAATGTAATAGATAATTTAAGAAAATCATTAGTCTTTTCTAAAGTCTCAATTTTGATTTCTTCACCAAAATACTTTGCCGCTCCCTCCAGCATACCTAGAAAATAGGAGAACATTCCTCTAGGAGATGCATAAGTCATATGAGCTACATATTTATCTACAGGCTTTATCCCTAAAATTGGTGGTTTAGCACCATCGATTCTTTTTGTAACAACTACATGGATATCATACATAGCCTGGAGAAAAGAATAAAGATTCTTATATCTAAAAAAGGCAGGGTAAATTCTAGAATAAGTAGCCACATTACTATTACCCATATCTCTCCAAATTTCATCAGAGCTTCTATTTAGTCTACTAGCTATATGCTCAATAATTCCTAAAGCTACTCTATCTTCTACTTCTTCAGATGGTCTAAATATTTTATCTACATCAATACCAAAATGCCTTAGTGATTCATTAGTTATTTCTTCCCCATATAATACTCTACAGGTATCAATCCACGCAGAAACAATAGTTCCTTTCATAAAATTCCTCCTCAAGTAAAAATACACTATAGTATTTATTCGGATAATTTTCAGAAAGATTAAGTAGGCTAAATAAAACAATTACTGCATCAAGGTTGTAAAAGTCATTATTCTTGCTAAGAGTTATTTATTGAATATCAATAAAAATATATTGACATACGTTATTTCAAGGATTATAATTTAATTAAATAAAGATTTTGGAGGTAGATAATATGAAAGTAAATCTAGCATCAAATATATTGAAAATCTTATTGATTCTATTTGCTGTAGGAGTGATATTTTTAGGAGTATATGTTTTACCTATAATGGCGGAACAGATGGTAGACCTATATCCTGAAATCCAATATGCAAAGCTGCCTATACTTATAGTGTGCCAAGCATTATTGGGGTTATTATTACTTGGAATAGGCATTATCTTACATCTACTTTTGGTATTTGACCGTGGGAAAACTTTTAGTCAACCTTTTATTCGTGGGTTAGAGATTTTAAGTGGGATGTGCATTCTAGCATCAATAGTGTTAATTTTCCTACTTCAGTATTTGAAAAATTTAGGAGGCCCAGATCCTTTAACAGGCTTGATAATGACAGGTACGATTTCTATAATATTGATAGTAGCATCAGTAATCATGTTGATTCGAAGTATTGTAAAAAAGGCCATAATTTACAAAGATGATTATGACTTAACAGTATAGGTGATAGATTATGATAATAGTGAACTTAGATGTAATGTTAGCTAAAAGAAAGATGAGTGTTACAGAACTCACTGAAAGAGTAGGGATTACAATGGCCAATATATCCATACTTAAAAATGGGAAAGCAAAAGCCATACGATTCAGTACATTAGAAGCAATATGTAAGGCCTTGGATTGTCAACCTGGAGATATACTAGAATATGTAGATGAAGATAAGTAATATAAAATGTTTAGAGAAAGTTAATTGACTTTGTAGGTCTAGCCAGATTTGAAAAAAGAAAAATATTATCCTAAGAAGGTGTTCCTCCATAAAGGGATGATAAATAAGGTTTTACTAGGTTAATAGTCTAATATTAGTTTAAAATATGATTTAAGAGCTTAATGTCTTAGGATAATTGAGCTCTTTTAATATTGAAAACAACAAGGTCTAACATCAATCTTTGATGGGGTTGTTGGGTAGAATTTGTTTTATATGAAGGTTTTAGTATATTAGATTGGAAATTGTTAACAATACTTATAACATAGTGAGAAGGGCGTTGTTATAATTGTTATTTAAATTTATTATGAAAAAAATCGTAGCTTGGCAAAATCTCAATAGTTCAAATCATAAGATAGATAATGGCTTAGAACGACAAATCTCCAATAAGTTAGGAGAAAATATAGAATTTATAAAAAAAGTCCTAGGAGGTAGCAATGACATAAAGATACATGAATTCATATTTGGCGAAGAATTTGAAGGCGCAATTATTTATATTGATGGTCTCGTGAATAATACAGAAATTAGAGAATCTATTTTAAAGCCAATAGTTTTTAATAAGAAAATTAACAAGGAAAATGAAGAATTATCCATAAAAGAAATACAGAAATCTATTATCTGTTCAGGAGATATTAAGCGGAGCGACATGTATTCAGTATTAATAGATGGATGTCTTGCAGGGGCTACGATATTATTGATTAATGGGTTTAGGAAAGGCTTAGTAATAAATACGGGAAGCTGGGAAAAAAGAGCTATAACTGAACCACAGACAGAGCCTGTAGTTAGAGGACCAAGGGAAGGATTTACCGAGGATTTAAGAACAAACACATCATTACTTAGAAGAAGAATCAAAAGCCCTAAATTTAAGATGGAAAATATGATTATTGGAAGAAAGACTTATACAAATATATGTATTGCTTATATAGAGGGATTAGCTAAACCGGAGTTAATAAAGACATTAAGATATAGATTAAATAATCTTGATGTGGATTCCATAATAGATTCCAGTTATATAGAAGAATATATTGAGGACTATCCACTGTCTATATTCGCCACTATAGGATATAGTGAAAAACCTGATGTGGTTGCTGCTAAAATACTTGAAGGACGTGTTGGTATTATAGTGGATGGAAGTCCCTTTGTACTCACAGCACCAATGTTATTTGTAGAAGGTTTCCAGAGTTCAGAGGATTATTATGTAAGAGCAGTGTATGCTTCTATACTTAGGATAATGAGATTTTTTGCATATTTTGTAGCAGTATATGCAGTGCCACTATTTATTGCATTAACCACATTTCATCAAGAACTTCTACCTACAACCTTTTTATTCTCCATAGCAAATGCTAGAGAAGGGACACCATTTCCTGCATTTATAGAAGGATTAATAATGGTAATATCATTTGAAATACTAAGAGAAGCAGGGCTGAGATTACCCAGACCAGTAGGGCAGGCAATTAGTATAGTAGGTGCTCTGATTATGGGAGAGGCAGCAGTGTCGGCAGGTATCGTAGGGGCACCTATGGTAATAACTGTCGCTATAGCCGCAGTGGCAGGATTTATAATACCTGATCAAACCGATTCTATTTCAATACTAAGAATAATTATGATGGTATTAGCAACTGTCTTGGGTGGATATGGTTTAGCAATAGGATTTTTAGCTGTTCTTATACATCTATCTATATTAGAACCATTTGGAATACCTTATTTTGCATCGATAAAGTTTACAAGGGATAAGCAGGATAGCTTTACAAGGATGCCTCTTTGGATAATGAAAGATCGCCCGAAAGAATTGAGTGCTACAGATGTAAAACGAAGAGATACTTATGTGCCACCTGATAACAAGGACGATTAAAATATGGAAAAATAGAGGGATGTAAATAATGTCTAAGAAAATTAAATCGTTTAATTTTATTTTAATTATATTTATTGCCTTATTTTTAACTGGATGTTGGGATAATGAAGAATTAGATACTATTTCCATAGTAACTGGAGTAGGTATAGATGCAGCAGACACTGAAGGCAATATTAAATTGTCATTACAAGTGGGTAAGATTAATCAAGAAAAAAGTACTCCTCAATCTGCAGGAGGTTCTGATGATTCTATAATATTAGAGATAGAAGAAAAAAGTATACTAACAGGTACTAATGAACTTGAAAGACAGGTTACCAGGGCCTTGTTTATGTTTCACAATCAAGTAATTATATTTGGAAAAGAACAAGCCAAAAAAGAAATTAAGCCTTATATAGAAACATTTATAAGACAAAATGATATGCGTATGGAGACTTTAGTGTTTATTTCTGAAGGGGAGGCTAAGGATATTCTTGATATTAAAATGGAACAAGATAAGATCTCCTCTTTTGGAATTACTAAGATGATAGAGGGAATCCAAAGATATGATGAGACCTATTCAATTAGAGTGTTGGATCTTGTATGTATGATTATGGATGAAGGGACTACTCCAGTACTACCTATTTTAAAGATAGAAGGCTCTGATAAATCGAGACTTCTATTGAAAGGATTGGCTATTTTAGATAATGAAAAGTATATTGGTGAATTAAATGAGACTGAAACTAGAGGATATACTTGGATTAGAGGTAAATTTAAAAATACTTTTATAGAGGTTGATACAGAGGATGGATTAGCTATTTTAAATATGAGTAATATTAGATATAAACTTAAGCCACAGATTAAAGGTGAAGATTTAATCATGGATTTAGAAATTTTAGGCGATGTTGTATTTTCAGAAGTACAAGGGTTCCATAATATGACTATAGAAGAGACGACAAAAATTATATTAGAAGGTGCAAAAGAAAAAATAAATGAAGAGATAGAGGCTAGTCTTAGTAAAAGTAAAAAACTAAAAACTGATTTTTTAGGATTTGGTACTGAATATCATAAAAGGTTTCCCAAGGTATGGGAAGATGTCAAGGAACATTGGGAGAACATATTTCCAGAGATTAGCCTAATTACAAATATAGAGTTGAATTTAATAGATACAGGAAAGATTAGAAATTCTTTAGATATGAAAGAGGGCAAATGATGATATTAGATAAGAGGAAAATTTCAAGAACTCAATTTATGTTTTCAGTAGCTTGCTTTATACAATCTTCATCTCTATTAACATCCTTTTTTACTTCTATTACTAAACAGGATTCATGGATAGCAGTAATATTAGGTTCTATAGTTTCCATACCTACTCTACTGATATATTCTTATATTATGAAGAAATTTCCTGATAAAAATCTGATAGAGATCAATGATATGGTCTTTGGACCAATTATAGGAAAAATCTTTTCTATAATTTATATCTGGTTTTTTATGACATTATCAGCAATAAACACAAAGGATTTAGGAGAATTTGTGCAAAAAACAATACTAGATAACACTCCTTCTATAATTATTGTAGGAGCATTATTGCTTTTATGTTCTTGGACAGTAAGAAATGGTATAGAAATCGTCACTAGATATAGTTTGCTATTTACATTTATTGCCACAACAATAGTAATATCAACTGTTTTTTTAACTATAAATCAGATGGAAATGGATAATTTTCTACCCATATTACAACAACCTAAGATGGCCTATGTACGGGCAACCCATATTATATCTGCTATTCCCTTTGGAGAACTAGTTGTAATTTTAATGCTCAATCCAAATTTAGATATTGAACCTAAAAAAAGAATTAAGTATCTTCTTTATGGGTTTCTAATAGGAGGGTTTACACTACTTTTAGTAGTATTTAGGGATATCGCAGTTCTTTCGAAAACCATAGAAATATTTCTGCTGCCTTCCTATGAAACTCTTAGATTAATCAGTGTATATTCTACATTAAGTAGGGTAGAAGCTCTTTTTGCAATTAGTTTAATTATACTGATGTTTTTTAAAATATCTGTATTGTACTATATTAGCGTCATGGGGATTGCATACTTATTTAAGATGAAGTCCTATAAACCCTTAGTACTAAGCATAGGAGTTATAATAATAATATATTCCTTTATAGTATATCCTTCCATAATTGCTCATATGAAATCAGGAAGTGAAACTGCACCCTTTGGGTGGCTTGTAGTAGAGTCTATATTACCACTTATTACGGCGATAGTAGCAAAGATAAGAAAATTGCCCGAACAGAAAAAAGGAATGAGTTCATGAGATATGTAATTATTGTATTTATAATAATAGCAATCGTTGATTTAAGTCCATTTTCAAAGAAAGATAAAAGGAAGGATTTTTATATAACTCTAATGATTATGATGATAGCCCTTGCTCTGTCCTCATTATATGCACTGGATATCAAAATTCCCAGCCCAGTAGTAGGACTAGATAATTTTATAAGGAATGTGCTAAAAATAGCATATAAATAAGCATAGAATTTTTAATAGTATATTTTTGATCTTTGTTTTTAAGACCAGTTCTTGTCATAGTATTGTAATAGCAACTTAACTCTATTGTAATTATGAGGATGGGATATTATGGTATCATAGTTATAGAAAAGCTATAATCTAAGTGATTTCAATAGGAGAGTGATGGTTATGGAAAAAATGACTATGAAGGAAGCTGGAAGATATTCAAATTTTCTTGACAAAATGATTGATGAACTAATATATATGGCAAACTATGGAATGGACTCTAAAATATATAGTGTAATAGAAACCCATAAGAAATCTGCATCATATAAGGATGCCACAGATGAAATCATAGAAGTTGAATTTGAAGATGAATCTGAGATTGATGTTCCTAATTTAACAAAATTACTGGAAGAGCTGTTCCTTGAAAAATCAGATTTAGCTCAAAGTATAGCAGAGACAAAGAAGAATTTGAATATTGAAATTGATGCTGATAAAGTTATGAGTCTAGATGCATCTTTGGAGTATGCTAAACTACTTAGAAGATTTTCTGAATCCTATTTAAGGCCACTGGCAAGTAAAAAGGATAGAAAATCGAAGGAAAAGCGAACAGGATATGCATTTAATGTTGAAGGAAATCAAACACCATATATTTATGAGGCCGAAATTATTACTAAAGTAATATTTGATACCAAATCCTTATCAGAAAAGATTAAAGCAAACAATCAACTGGCAGACAAAATATCTCAGAAAATAGATATGGTAATGAGTCTTGAATCTGTTGAATTTACTCCTAAATTTAGTTATCTAGATAGTTCTGAGGATATTATAAACAAATATAAATAAGCCTTTCTTGGTGCAATATTAGAGAGCTTCGTTGAAATTGAAAGATGATTAGTGGAAAGCATGGATTGAAAGGACCTATATATTGGTTATGCCAATCTATAATGTTCTGGAGATCAAGACTGCCTTATGGTAATTAATGATGATATCTAAAAGAAAGCCAATATGCGATTCCCTACTCATAAACCGACAAATCACTATTTCCATAATTCATGAGCCCATCATCCAAGACTCATAAAACAATTCGATGGACAATACTCGTATTATAAAATTCTAATTTGGAGCTTTATTTAAACTTGTATTGCTTCTATTAGTTGTTGAGTAAATTGATATGGAGCTTTCTATTATTGCACCAAGGTTTACAGCTATACAATATAAAATAAATAAGAACTAAATTTACAAGGATTAAATTAGTGTATGATATTATACTAATTTAATCTTTTTTTATTTTATTAATTATTGATATTGTTGTGAATACTGCCTATTGATGTTAGTATATAGCTATGGACACTAAATAAGGTTTTATATATACTAATAACCGAGGAAGGAAGTGTCCACAAAATGTCTAAAAGAAAATCATATACAGATGAATTTAAAACAATGATAGCTGAACTAGTATTATCAGGAAAAACACCTAAAGAGGTAGCCAGCGAATATAGCATAAGTGAAACAGCAGTGCGTAATT